>JANLFS010000001.1:0-2471 GCA_024655925.1 Bacillota bacterium
AAGCCCTTACCTTCGCTGTTACCTCGTCGCCGTCCGCAGCCGAGCTGATGTCGATGGTCAGGGTCTGAACATCGATGTCGTTTACGGTGGTGACGACTCCGCCTATGCTGTACTCCACGTCGTACTTGACCGCGCCGTCCCCTGTAGCCCAGAACAGCCCAACTGCGTCGGCATTGGTGTATGCCGGCATAGGCGGGATGGCAGGTACCGCAGGAGGCGTTAGGTCGATGACCACGTGCCCAGCGTCGGACCTAGCGCTCTCGTTTCCGAGATCGTCAAGGGCCGTCACCTGCAGGTGGTGAGTACCCTCAGCCAGATCCGCAGGGTAGACGAAGAGCATCGGATCTGGCGGAGTCGGCTGCGCCACGGTGAGGCTGGGCGTCGCTTCGCCGTCAAGGTAGACGTTGTACACTACCGCGCCGGGCGACAAGGTCCACGTCCAGCTAGGCCTGACGTTCTTCGTCGGGCTCTGGGTGGTCGGGATGCCCGGTACCGCCGGAGGCGTGGTGTCGACTATGACTGTCACAGCTTCGCACCAGTCGCTCTTGTTCCCCAGCGCATCGTAGGACCTCACCTCGAGGGTATGCGAGCCGTCACCTAGCTCCTCCGAGTGAGTGTAGCTCGTGGCAGTGCCTACGTCCATGATTATCGCCCCGTCGAGGCGAATTTCATAGCCCGCGGCACCGCTCACCGCAGTCCAGCTCCACGTCGGGGTCTTGTCGGTTGTCGGCGACGTCACGGTTAGGCCCGTGGGTACCGCAGGCGCGTCAACGTCTACTTCGACGCTGCCCGCCGTCTCAAGACCCTCGTTCGCCAGCCAGTCGTACGCCTTCACCGCGAAGGTGTAGGTTCCGGTCGCTGCGAACGTGGTCTGGTAAGTGCGCGTGTCGTAGACATCGATCCACGTGCCGCCGTTCACGCTCACCAGGTACCCTGTCGCGCCAGCAGGAGCGCTCCAGCTCCATGTCTGAGGCGACTCGTTGGTAGGATTCGGAGTCTCCAGCATCAACACAGGAGCAGCAGGACCCGTCTTGTCGTAGATAGTGGATACTATCGCTGACCATCCGCTCTCCTTTGTTCCGCCTGCGCCAGGCAGCGTGGAGACCGTCTTCACGCGGAACCAGTACTCGCCTTCGCCCTCAGCATCCGCATCGAAGTCGTAGTTCGAAGCCGTGAGGGCTGTGACCTCAGTGGGGCTGTCGAACCCGGCGTTATCGGCATACTGCAGCACGTAGGTTATGGTATTGGTTCCATCGCTTACATCGCTCCAGTCGATCTCTATCGGGCTCGTCTTGTACCCATCGTTAAGGGCCTTGATCGCGGGAACGGCAGGAGGCGTGGTGTCCACCTCGACGATGCCGATGCCGGACCAGTCGGAGTAGTTCCCGGCAACGTCCATGGCTCGCACGCGGATCTCGTATGTGCCGTCCTCAAGCTGCAAGCCCTGAGTCCAAGTCTGAGCGCCTGGGTCGAGCGCATCCGGAATGTCCATGAAGGTGTCGAGGACGTCCCAGTCAAGACTGCCCTGACGCCTGATCTGGATATGATACAGATCGATCCCAGAGATCGCGTCTGTTGAACCCTCCCACTCCCACGTAGGAGTCTTATCAGTGGTTGGAGTGGTAGTAATGGGAGTTCCAGGTGCCGTCGGCGGATCCGGGTCGAAGATGATTATCGGATCTACCCACGCCGAAGCGTTTCCAACATTGTCGAAGGCCTTCACCCTGGCCGAGTACTCCACGCCAACCGCAAGCGCGAGGTCGGACGCGGGTGTCCACTGCTGGGTGTTCGCTCCAGCTGTCGGCACAATTCCAGTCTGGTCGACCAGCGCACCTACCCACGGGTCTACAGTTGTCAAGGGCTTGCTGGCTTGGGTACCGAACTGGAACCAGTACTCACTCAGACCCGAGCCGGGGGTTCCGTCGGGAGCGTCTGGATCTTCGCTCGCCGCCCAGCTGAACGTGGGTCGTAGGGTGTTGATGTACCACGTGCCGTCATCGTGGGCATTACCCGCAACCGGGTTGCCCGGATCAGTCGGCGGTGTGGTGTCCACGTTGAACGTCCACTGGAGCGTCTCATCCGGCGTAGACTTGTTCCCGGCGAGGTCGTACGCGACCATGTCCACCGTGTACTCGCCATCATCAAGGCTCGTGCCCGGCGTGTACTGGATGTTGGTCGCCGTCAGGCTGTCGGCGTAGCCTGGCATGCCAGTGAACCCTGACGTAATGTCGGTCGGGCTGCCGTCGTAGGTGAGCGTCAATACTGTCTCCGACGCATCCAAGCCAACGCCGACATCGGCAAAGTCGGCCGAGATTGTCGGAGTAGCATTTCCTATGTAGCCAGTTGGCGCGCCGTTCGACAGCACGGGCCTGGCAGTGTCCACGCGGATCGACGCTTCCACCCCGGTGCTCGTCCAGCCGACAGCGTCAACCGACCGCACCTGGAAGAAGTAGTCGTCGTCGGGTGTCAGC
>JANLFS010000001.1:2571-17328 GCA_024655925.1 Bacillota bacterium
GTCGCCGCGGTCCACGTAACCTCCGGCGTCCTGTCGTTCGTCGGCGTCGTCACCGTTAACCCAGTCGGCGCATCCGGATTCGTCGTGTCTACGAGGATTCCAGAGGGATCCTCTGACCACGCGCTCACGTTACCGACCGCGTCTACCGCCTGCACGCTCAGGTAGTAGGTATCGTCTGCCGTGAAGCCCTGGTTGCCCGGTGTTCCAGGATCCAGGTCAACCTCCCAGGACGTGAAGTTGCCGATGTTGGTCACGCCCAGCACGTCGCTCCCGCCCTGGCTCGTGCCGATCTTGACGTTGTAGGAGGCAATCGACGTGTGATCATCGCTTGCCGCCGTCCAGCTCCACGTCGGCGTCGTGTCGGTGGTGGGCGACGTGCCGCTCGGAATGCCCGGAGCGTTCGGAGCTGTGATGTCCAGAACAACCGAGTCGGTCACCCAGCCGCTGTAGTTCCCGGCAACGTCCTTAGCTCTCACGCTAAGATAGTAAGTGCCAGAACCATTGGCCGTCAGGTCCGGTGTGGTGTAGTTGGTGACGTTGCCTATACCTGTCTCGGCCACAACCTCGTCCCCACCAGAGGTCGTGCCGAGCTTCACGTAGTAGCCCGAAATCCCCGAAGTGTAGTTTCCTACCGGATCCGTTGAAGCCGTCCACGACCACTCTATAGTCGTGTCCGCAGTCGGATCCTCGTCGGGAGCTAGGTTGGTCGGGTCTGTCGGAGCCGTGGCGTCCACGCTGATCTGCACTTCCGCCCCGGCACTGGTCAGGCCGACAGCGTCAACCGACCGCACCTGGAAGAAGTAGTCGTCGTCGGGTGTCAGCGTGACACCAAGCGCGGTCCACGCGGCGTCGTCGAACGTCGTGATGTCACCTACCGACGTCCACGCCTTCACGTCGCCAGCACCGCTCGAGGTCCCTATCTGTACCTGGTAGCCGACAACCCCGGACCCGCTGTCCGGATAACCAGGATCAGTCGCCGCGGTCCACGTAACCTCCGGCGTCCTGTCGTTCGTCGGCGTCGTCACCGCCAGCCCGGTCGGATTGTTCGGATTCGTCGTGTCAACAAGCACCGACCCGGTCGCCCAGTCACCGAGGTTGCCCACGTTATCCTCGGCGCGGACACTCACGTAGTAGGTGTCATCTGGGGTCAGGGCGACTGACGTGGTCCAGTTCGTGACGTTGCCGACCCAGGTCTCCACGAGCACGTCACTTCCGCCCGACGTAGTGCCGATCTTCACCCAGTAACCCTTGATGCCTGAACCTGGAGTGACGCCGCCCGCGATGTTGGGGTCTGCCGCTGCGGCCCAGGTCCAGTCGGGTGTGGTATTGGTTGTCGGACTCGTTGTAGATGGTGTGCCCGGGGCGCCAGGTGCCGTGTCATCGATGATAAGCGCGTCATCCTCCTGATCCCAGACGCTCGCCCCGCCGCCATCGCTGTTGCTCAGATACACCTTCACACTGTATAGACCTTCTGCAACACCCGGCAGAGGTGGTGGAGGGATGATCATTCCGATGGATGCGGTGCCCGTATAGGAAGGGTTGGGGGTCCCATCATCCAGCCTAGCGCTCGGAATGGTCTCCTCTATCTCTTTGATCAGCGTGGCGCCGTCAAGTAGTTGGACGAGCGCCTTCGTCCATCTTGGAGTGGTATCAGGGTCTGACGAGTAGTTGAAAGTAACCGTAAACGTGGCTCCGGGCTGACGGTAAACCGGACTCGCGCCGGTCGGCGATGTAATCCCGTCGCCCGTGAACGACGGAGCCGCCGCCTGGACCATCAGGCTGGAACTCAGTACAATGGCGGCTACCAGTGTCGCACCCAATAACCACTTGGGCTTACTCCCACTCATCTACTTCTCTCCTTTCGTGATGGTTCACAACCTTATTCCGGTCGTCAACCAACTGCATTCCGGCCAGTCATTCATGCCTTCGCCCGCCGGCCGCCCAGGCCCCGGGATCGCGACTGAAACCGAAATCCGGGGTTCACCTCTTCGGTGATCCCGGTTCCAGCTAGGGTCCCATTGCGGATCCGACGGGTTGCTACACATCCCTCCCCCAATCGAGACGCCTGTTTTCCGTTCTCTGCTTTCATCCAAACCTTCCGCTCCCGCCGGGTCCTTTCGCGGACCGGCGCGCTTGGGGATCCGGTTGCCCGATGTTGCCCGAACCCTGCCGGCGCAACGGTCCTCGGAGGCTACCCCGCGGAGGGTGGCGTGGAATCAGGCGACGTGTACTCGCGAGCCCGGCTGAGACGATGGAGCAATCCCGGGTAAGCGGTCACACGAATTGCAGGGGCATTCAGGACTTCAGGGCCGCAGGACTTGACCCCGGGCTCGGGCCCAGTGCGCTGCGGATTCATGGCGTCTTTGGCAACCCCTTAGACAGTACTCGACATCTGACCTCGTTGTGTTTATAGCTGAACACTTATTGAGGACACGGCCCCAGACCACGAGGTCATTCTCGGCCGTTCACCTGCCCCCCCGCCCGCGGCCATAACCGCCCTTGGATATGTAGATATACTCCGCCCTAGGACGGAATCCTGCAAGCGGCCCGCGCATGCACGAATATTTTGTTCGAGTCTTTGCAGCTAGCGTAAGATTTATCGAAGATGCCTCGGGCCCTAGAACCTGTAAGTCAGTTCGCCCTCAATCCAGTGATCCAGCGATGGCTCTGAGAGGTCCCCGTCCGCAAAGACCCAGTTCTGCTTGTACCTCAGCTTCGTGTCTATCCCCGCCCGCGGGATGTAGTTGAGACCCAGGGTAACGTCAAGGCCGTCGCTCTGCGAAGCTGTGTCTCCCGACCCGGGGTCGTAGCTTCGCGAGTCGGTGAACTTGAGATCGAGGGCACCGGAAAGGCGGGACTTGATGATCGGACTTCCCAGGCTGACGGATGCCTCGAGTCCCGTCTTCCTCACTCCGTCAAGCTTCGAGAGGACCTGGTTGTGGGAGGCTGTAAACCTGACGGCCGTCTGGCCGAGCATGGTCGCCCCGGCCAATGCCACTATGTCAATGGTGGAACCCCCGCCCGTCACCTCGTTCAGGGATTCCGTGCGGCTGGCCCTTCCGGAAAGGTCGATGGACAAGTCCCCCAACTTCAGAGGAGCAGCTACGTCCACCGACATTGCCTGGCTCTTCAGAGAGGTCGTCGGGTCCGGCAGATCGTCCGACTGCTCGGCTGAGAAGGCGTACTTGAGCTGAATCAAAGGCACAAGCAGGCGCCGGAGAGTCAAAGTAGTGTCCACAACTGCCCGGCCAGTGGTGTGGGCAAGGGACCCATCGATGTTGTCCGTGGCGTACTTGACGGCCACTCCCGCATCTGCGCTGGGCCCCACACCTCGCGGCCTGATGAGGGCACCGGACCAGCCTCCCGAGATTTCCCCGATCCCGCCTTCCTTGCCGGCCGCCAACGAATTCAGGGACTTGAAGTCGGGTGAGGTGTACAGTGCAGAGGCCGATACCCGGCCACCGAGCATAGGTGCATACGCTCCCACAACGATACTCTCGCCCCTGGCATCGGTGATATGGTCCTCAGAGAACGCCACCTCCCCGCTCAGCCTGAGCCTGCCCAAGGACATCCAGGCTTGTCCGGAACCGAGAGACAAATCCACGTTCTCTCGTTCTGCGTCGAGATATCCAAGGGACATACCGAAATTGCGCCCGAGTCCAAGGTCAACTGCCCCGCCCCACACCCTGTGGGAAGAGGCTCCGAGCCCAGAGCTGACGGCGTTGATGCCGTAGAACCCAGTGGCAGTCGCGGAGGATTGGGGCCCGAGCCTGGCGCCGGTTGTGGCCATCGCGCCGTAAAGACTCCTCCCTGCGAGGAGCTGACTCGAGAGGACAGGTATTGAAGTGTCCCCCAGCTGAATAGCGGTAGCCCCGCGAACTGCCCGGGCGCTCCATTTTTCGACGAACTCGCCCCATGGCCCGATGACAATGGCGTTGCTCGGTATCCCGTAGTTGCGCCCGGACAGAACGGTGGAGAGGCCGAACCTCCACCCCAGGATGTCGCCGTCGAGAGAGAGGTTGGTGCTGTTTGCAACCCGAAGCGTGCTCGTGTAATACGCCTTGAATGTGGAGGATCCCGAGAACTTGAACTTCGCTCCGGCAAGCCCGCTCTCAGCCCCAACCGGTAGGGGCAGGGCAGCCGTGATGACGAGCGCCGTCACGGCCATCGCAATCCAGACGGGAACCTTTCTTGAGGCCTTCACGACGCAAGCGCCGGGGCGGCCGCCCGCCATCGCGCCTGCGCACGCCCGCGTGTCGACGTGCTTCTTTGCCGCTCGCTCCGCTTGATCCCGCACCCCAAGACCCACCACATCCAGACCCATGTCCACGCCCTCCTCGCGGCTCTAAACGTTGCCCGGAGACCGCATGCTGTCATCACACAATCATTCTACAACATCCCGCGGCTCACATCCTGCCATTTCAGGATATTCATCCGGGCTAGCCACCTCAGGCACGGCGCGGAAATAGATATTCATAATAACACCTGCGCCTGGAGAGACAGCCACCCTCGCCGGCCCGAAATCGCTCCAGCCCGGCGCCTGTGCACTGATCTGGTAGGTCCCCGGGGGAACGCCGTAGAAGGCATAGACGCCTCTCTGATCGGAGGTCTGAGCCCTTGAGAGACCTCCCGGTCCAGAAAGCGCCACCGCCGCTCCGCCCACGGGCTGCCCCGTTTGGAAGTCGTAGGTCACTCCGCGGATTGCTCCGTCGTCCTCCTGCCGCAAGAGCAGAGTCAGGCGAACGCGCTCGCCCGGCTGAATGCCTAGGTCCCTGCCAGCATATGCAGCATGCCTTGGCGCTGAAGCTGCGACGGCATAGGTCCCTGATGGGATCTCCCCAGTGAACCGGAACCTCCCGTCAGGCCCGGACTCGGCCGTAAACTGCTCTCCGGCCGGACCGAGCAGCCGGACGGCAGCCCCCGAAAGCGGCCTTTCGGACCCAGACTGGTGCACACAGCCAGACACCTCGCTCGCAAGAAAGGATTCCATCTCGAAGTCACAGTAGTATGTCTCGCCTTCCGAAACTGCCACGGGAACCGGCCCAAACCCTCCGTATCCATTCTTTTCGGCGCTGACCAGGTAAGTGCCAGGGCGGAGGTTGTCCATCCTGTACCAGCCTGCTTCGTCGGTCACGGCGTGCACCGGCGTCCCAGCCGCCTCGACCACCCAGACCACCGCGCCGGCGACGGGGGCAGTCTCTCCAGCCTCTCTGACCGTGCCGGCGATGGATCCACGCTTGACGGGCCGGAGGTAGAGGGCGGATGTTCGATCTTCGCCCTGCGTGATATGGAGCTCGACCCGTCCATGCGTGTGAAAGTCCGTCTTCATGGCGGTCAGGGCGTACAGGCCTGCCTCCAGGCCGGAAAAGGCATACCGTCCGTGTTGGTCTGCGACAGTATCCCTGACCTGGGCACCCGATCCCCCGGTCCCGCCGTGTCCCCCGGCGCCCCCGGTTCCTCCCCCTGGCTTCACGCCCGGGACCGCCTCGAGGCGAACCACAGCCCCTGGCTCAGGCCTGCCCGTATCGAAATCGTAAACCACCCCGGTGACATGACCTGCCCCCACGGGGTGCATCTCTAGACTGACGGTCGTACGTGCACCTTCCCTAACCTCAATGCCCTTCCAGGTTACTGCCGCGAAACCAGGCTTGGACGCAGTCAGGTCGTAAGTCGCCGCCGGTATACGCTGGATTACGCACTCGCCCGGGAGGGCTGCCCCGCCTGTGACACCGGCAGGGTCGGGAACGGTGGGTCCGCTGAGAGTGAGAGTGACACCATTCAAAGGGCGGCCGGTAGATGCACTGTAGACCATGGTCCGAACAGAGCCCGGGGATTCCCGGTTCATGAAGAAAGAATGGGTCTTCGCGTCGGAGGGTTCCAGGGTTATCACATAGGGTCCATAATTCGCGTACCCGGGCTTGCTCGCCCGTAACTCGTATGAACCGGGCGGGACATCTCGGAAAGCGTATTTATGCCCGCGGGCGGGGTCTGTATGCGAGATAGTGGACGGGAACACGGGTCCGACGAGCTCAACCGAGACCCCTGAGAGGAGTTCATCGGTGTCGAAATCATATATGTACCCCTCGAACGATGCCCCGGGCGCCGGATCAGCCGCCCGGCAAGGCCCGCCCACCGCGGCAACGACGCCCATGAGGAACCAGGCGAGGGATCTGGCCATGTACCGCATCTGGGATCCCCCCTCGGTCGGCCGGTGACTGCTGGCACTGTTCTTCAGTGTTGATCGTAATCCTCCATGGTTTATCGCAATTTGCATCCCTCGTGATGGTTCGCCTCAACCGAACATACTCGATTCGCCTCGGTCTCAGTGGCCGGCTCCACCCGCGCACCGACAAAAAGGGCCGGGCACTCAGCCCGGCCGATTCGGAGTGAGAGAACAGAAGTGACTAGAAAGTGTAGCCTACGGTGAACGCTACCTCAGTCCCGGCCACGCCTCCGGAGAGGCCCATCGTGGCCTCGGCCCCGACAAACAGAGGAGAATTCAGGGACATCCTGGCCCCGACTCCCGCGACTAGGCCTGAGACCGGGCTGTTCAGGTGCTGCCTGAAGGTGAGGCTCCCATAGAGTCCGAGCCCGGTGACACCGACCTTCTCGGCAAAGACCCCGCCCGCGATGGTCTGGGTGTACCCGGGGTTGTACCCGATGAGGCGTCCTTCAAAGACCGGCCCCGCGACGATGGTCCCACGCATCATGGGGATTTTGTAGCGTGCAGCCGCTTCGAACCCGTGAGGAAGCATCGTGTAGGAACCTTCCACCGATGATCCCCGTCCGAGGTCGTATCTGCCTCCGAGTGTCAGATGGATTCCGCCGTCACGCGAGACATACCCGGCTGAGATATGGGTGGCGCTTGCGAGCCCGCTTGCAGCCAGGATGATCGCGATCACGAGAGCCGGTACCGCATACTTCTTCATGCTGCAACTCCTTCCGTGGCAAGTATGCATGCGCTACCTGAGAGGGTCATACATGAACGGGATGGACACTAACGGGGTGTCGGAATCGCCGACGGTAAGGTCGATTCTGTACCAGCCGGCGGTGTTCGGGACTGCGGTCTGGCCCGGGGCAAGCTTCTTCGTGTCGATGTAGTTGTAGATCGGCCCCCCGGCGAAGTCCGGGTACTCCCTCGATGCGATAAGGACACCCCCGGGATCGTACCACTGCTCAGTGACTCTGACCGTCCCGGGGACAACCTGAAGCCTCACGTAGAACTGGATGAAAGGGTCACGCGCGTCGAAGGAGTTGTCGAAATCCACGGGCAGGCCTTCCCGGAGCCCATTGCATGTCAGGGCATACCTCACGCTGACAGAAGGTCCTGCCCCCGCCGCTGTGCCGGGCACGGCCAGGCCTACAGCGAGAAGGGCCAGAGACAGCACCGCCGACAACCTGTGGTTCATGCAGCCACCTCCCAGGAGCAACACCCGTCTCCCCTTAATTCCGCGCCTCCGCCGGATTTCCTCCGCCCCGTAGCCCTGATCTGGCCCCTGGGGGGCAGTTTCCGAAAGGCCCCAGAACGAACCCGGGTTGGATCTTTGGGGCACAGACGGAAAGAGATGAGAAAACCGGGTCGCACACATGGTGCAGCCCGGCATTCCCCCGCGAAGTCTCGGTCCGCAACTAGAACTGGTACCCGGCGCCGATCGAGAAGAGGGTGTGCTGATTGACATACTCGATCTGGCCCTTCACTGCTATCTTCTCGGTTATGCCGAACTTCACGCCGCCGAGGCCGCCGAATTCCTGGCTCTGGAGCCAGTAGGTCCCCTGCGCGAAGATCGTGCCCGCGTCACCGAGTGCCTGCTCAGCGAAGGCACCCACGCCGTAGTCGAAACCGGTTTCGCTCGCCGGGGCAAACTCACTGTTGTACATGACGCCCGCGGCCGCTCCAACCTTCAGGGTGTCGAAGTTCGCCAGGGCGTACTTCACATACCCCTCAACCAGGTAGCCGAAGGTTGGTTGAGCCCCATCGGTCAGCCCGACCGTGGTCGCGTTCTTGTACTCTACGTACCCGTGGCCAGAGAGCGTGAGCTTGTCCATGAGATCGAAGTCCGCGCTCAGGGTCCCAATGATGCCTCTGTCCGCTCCGGAACTTCCGCCCTCTTCGGCGCCGACCATTCCGATGCCGACCCCGATGTAATTGGCTGCCGACGCGAAAGAACTCACCGCCAGTACCAGAAGGGCAGCGAGGCCGAGGATGCCTAGTCTCTTCAAGAGTATCCCTCCTTGCAAGATGTTGCTTCTTGATATTCGCTCCGGCGAATGAAACTCCTCCAGGCATTGTCAAGAATATCGCCCAGTTGAGGGCAGCCACAGCCTGGGACTGGCTCCGCTGCCAGTCGGTCAACGCGATATGACCAGGCGCCCCATATCTGTCCTATCCCCGTCCTCTGCCACAACCAGGTAGAGATAGAGTCCTGATGCCAGGGGCATACCCCGAAAGAGGAGGTTCCACTCGTGTGCGCCGTCTCCCGGGCCAACTTTGGCGGAGTGGACGAGCATTCCCGAGATAGAATAGACGCGCAGAGTCCCTTCATGTTCCAGGCTGTAGAAGAAAACCACACTGTCGTGTGAAGGGTTCGGCGCCGCGGCCACTGACGAGCCTGGGGCCACGATCGTGAACTCCCCGCTGGTGGCTTCACCTCGTCCCCCGGCCGTATCCTCAGCAGTCACTCGTACCACGTACCGGCCTCCTCTTCCAACAGTCCGGGTGTCCCACACGAACCGGCCGGTGTTCGGAAGTCCCGAAGCCACAGGCTTCCACGACTGCCCGGCGTCACCTGAATACTCAATGTAGATCACGAGGTCAGCTGGGTCCGCGCCGGGGTTGGCCGCATTCCACATGATCTCGCAGGTCCCCATCAACCTTTCCCCGGCTCTAGGGGATGTGATCTCCACCACGGGCAGGGCGTTCTCCGCCCGTAGCGTCACCGGGACCAAAACCACCGGGGCGTCTGCGGCGTTGGTCAGTATGGCGATCTGGGCAGCCTTGGTTTCCCCCGCCGCCATGCCAGCGGCGTCCAAGTCAATCCCGAGGGTGGCTGAGCATCCTGGGGGTACGGTTCCTTCTCGCACCGACACGCCAAGCCACTCTGGCAAGTCGCCGAAAATGGATCCGAAATCCACCAGGTACACTTGATTGTGGTTGGCGCCCGTGTAATAGTCGCCCTGGTAAGTCACCCAGATGTTCCCCCTCCCGTCCGCCTCGCACCCGCCGGCCCCGTAGGCCCCTCCTCCCGGGTGCAGGAAAGCCGCCACGATCTCGCCGGTTATGCTGTCCAGCACGGCGACGACATCAGGGTCAGAGTTGAGAGTGATCACCAGGTACCATCCAAGCTTCGCAAGCCCGGCGATGGGAAGGTCCAAGTCATAGGAGCCCAGAATCGCTCCAGGCTCGGGCCAGGTAGTCCCCGCGATCTTGTAGACCGCGCCGTCCCACCATCCCCCGATGTAAAAAGCGTCGTCCCACCGATCGTAGGCGAGCCCTCTTTGGGAGTTGGCGTCCCAGATCCCCGCGGGGTCGTGAATCTCCGCCATCATGGCTCCGGTCTCTGGGTCCAGCGCGTAGATGCCGTTGGTGCCCCCAACCGCGACCTGCCAGAGCCACGACCCGTCCCACGCAAAGTCCGCGGGCCAGCCCCCGGCCCAAGGAGTGGGGAATTCGATTCCCAGGGCCTGCCCTGCCTGGCTGTAAGCCACGTCCCTGCCTTCCCCGAAGACCGAGGCGTCGGAGACCCACACGCGCTCCCCGTCGAACCCTGCACCCCAGGCAAGGCCGACGCCTGAGGCCGGCCAGGCTACAAGCGTATCCCCGGCGCCTGTCGGGGTGGGCGCCTCACGTGCTGCTCCCTGTTCTGTCTTCGCGCGTCCGGGAAAGACCCACTCGACCCCCCGGCCCGAGGCCAGCGCAGTGACGGCATCCCGGTCCAGCGATCCCCAAGGGCCGTCCTGTCCCACGCTGCGGCCGGCCTTCAAGAAATATGGAGCAACCTCCTCCGCCGCAGCGACGATGAACCCGAGTGTCTGAGTGCCCGGGTTCTCGAGCACGAGAGTACTCTCCGCAGTCTTGCCGGGTGGAACAGATACGTTTATGCGGTCCGGGCTCACAGCTACGCCTGCAACTGCCAGTGAATCAATCCTGACGCGAGCCTCCGCCTCCGCCCCAACATCGTCCACAGCGTGAAACGTGGCCCAGTAGATGCCGGGACTGGTGTATGTGTGAGTGGTGTTCGGCTCGGGGCACTCGGCCTCGCCGTCCCCGAAGTCCCACCATGCCCGGGTTACGCTGCCGTCTGGGTCCCATGCCTCTGCCTCGAACTTGACAGTCAGAGGGTGGGGACCCTTGAGCGGATCTGCGGCGGCACGTACGATCACAGGCGGCTCGTTGGGAATAACGGTGAGTACGGCCGGAAGGAGTAGCTGAGGTGACTCCGGATCGTTTGTCATTACGGCAATGGTCTTGCGATAAGTCCCTGGCTCGGTTCTTCGGGCGTCGAAGATTACTCCCACGTGCGCCTCGCTGCCAGGCCCTACCGCCCCGAATGAGGGATCGAACCTGAGCCACTCAGGCTCGAAGACGAACTCGACTGCAAGACCGGCCCGGACGTAGTTCGACCTATACGCAACTTCCAGCCCCCGGGTTCCTGATCCGTCCTCGATGCCCACGGTCGCCCTGTCCACTCTCGTGTCGGCAGTGAGGTACTGGTAGGTGATCCGTCCATCCGGGCTGAGGATCACCTGGAACGTCAGAACTCCGCCGGAGTGCCATGTTGTCGCGGAGATCCAGGAGACGATGAACCTCCCGCCCTCTTCGTCGTGGTGACAGTAGACTGACCCAAACCACATGTCGAGATCATCCCAGAAGACAGCGATGAGGTCGTTGGGGTTGCGCTGGTCGGGAATCGGGTGGTTCCCGGAGACGCCCTGTGCCGGCCCAAAGGTGAGATAGCCGTTGGCGGAGATGGACACCTCGGTCTTGCGTTCCCCATAGAACGGAAACTCGAAGGGCAGGTCGACCACGGCCCAGCCGTCATCGGGGTCCCAGAACCCCACCTGTCTGCCTGCTCCGGTTATGTCCACCCACGCGAATTCCGGGCCGTCCGGGTCGTCGTTGTCTCTCCAGACGTACCCGTACCCGTCCGGCCCTCCCGCCGCGAGGGGCGCAATGCTGGCAGGCCCAGCCGCCACTCGAGCGGCGCTGGTCACTGCAGCTATCTCAGCCACTGCAGGCGCCCCTGCCATCCCAGTGGCAGTCCCGACTGCCTGCGCCCCAGCCGTCCCCGGCCTGCCAGAATGCACGGTGAACGAGAGCGTGGCATCACCTGAGTTGGTGAGGACGAGGGTGTCCCGGGCCAGCGATCCCTGGTGCAGGCATACGTCGAACCCTTCAGGCGAGACTTGTACGGAAGGCAACCCCGACTCGCAGAGGAATGCGATGATCCTGTCCATGAGGCCATCCCTCACCTCCCCGGGTGGGATCGTCTCGAATGGGAAGGCCGTGAAGATGAGTCTATGGCCGGGGGTGCTCGAGTACCTGAGTGCGCAGATCTCCGAGTTCTGGTTCTGAAGGATTCCCGACGCTCCTTCGCCCGGGGTGATAGCGTCGCTGAGATCAGGATGACCATACTGAAGCTCAATGTCTATCCCCGCTGTGATCGGGTCGGACGCGACACCTCGCACCCGGTGGACTCCGACATCGTCCCTCCACTCCGCAACGTGGAGACGCTCTCGGGCGAACCGGCTTGCGGGTCCAAGATCCCACAGGATGTCCTGTCCGGACAGGAACAAGCCCCCTCCGGCGTCGAAGAACCTTCCTATCCACTCCTGGTCTTCATGTGTAAGTGTACGGTCCCAGGCTGCGCCCGTGGTCCAGATGACGGGGTTCGGGATCTCCGCGGGTATGGCGAGCGGCGCATCGAGCCTGATCCATTCGATTCCGATAGAGTCCAGGGAGTCCGCGAAGGCCTGATCTCCGCCTGAGCCGTCGTCATCTACCAGAATTACAGTCTTTGGGTTCGCCACGGCGACAGAGACCCACTCCACTGACTCGAGACCCCGGTCGTCCAGGACGTGGAAAGATGCTCTGTATGCCCCGACTTTCTCATAGGTGTGCAGAGTGGACATGGCATGCACCGGAGGCGTGCCGTCGCCCGGGTCCCACCACACATCTACGATATTCCCAGCATTCCTGACTTCTCCTGTGAGTGCTACAGGCAGTGGGGGTTCACCGTACACCGGGCTCGCAGAGATGGAGCCCACTACGGGCGGCACTGCACCCAGCAGCGCGTTTCTCAGGTTGAGCCTGCCTCCGGACGACACCGCCGACTCCCACGAGGTCTTCTTGTCCACTGTGGCAAGGAGCAGATCCCGGATGGTGGGGCTTCCGGACTCGTTCCCGGGCTGTCCAGGGTAGTGCGGGATGTTCGGGTGTTGCGCCAGCAGGACCGCCGCCGCTCCTGCGACGTGGGGCGCCGCCATCGATGTCCCACTCATGAAGGCATACGGGTCGAACCCCGCGGGGACCAGTTCGGACGGAAACGTCGACAGTATGTACGCTCCAGGGGCAGCCAGGTCCACCGTGGACGGGCCCCAGCAGGAGAAGTCAGCGAGGGCGTCATCCCAGTCGCTCGCGGCCACCGCGATGATATTCGGAAGCGGGAAGCTGGAAGGGTAATGGGTATTGCCGGGGTATCCTGCGTCGTTGTCGACCCCGCGATTTCCTGACGCGCATATGTGCAGCATCCCCGCAGCGGCCATGGCGTCCGCGAGAGCGGGGTCGGGCGGCCCGACATATCCCCAGGAATTCGTGGTGATGTGTGCGCCATTGTTGCACGCATACGCCAGAGCTTCGATGGCGCCTGCAGTCGTCCCGCCCCGGGGACCCAGGAATTTCAGGGGCATGATCCTTACCTTCCACGCGACCCCGGCGACTCCGGCCAGATTGTCGGAGACCGCGCCCAGGATCCCGGCCACGTGAGTCCCATGGCCCTCCCGGTCCAGAGGGTCGTACACGGAGTTGTCCCCGTGATAGAAGTCCCACCCCCAGACATCGTCGACGTAGCCGTTCCCGTCATCGTCCACGCCGTTGCCCAGTATCTCTCCCTGGTTCACCCAGATGTTCGCGGCGAGATCGGGGTGGTCGATCCATATGCCGGTGTCCAGGCATGCCACAACAACCTCACCGGCGTCCGCGCTTATCGCCCATCCCTCCGTGGCGCGGATGTCCGCGCCGGGTTTGCCCCAGATGCCCGGGAAGAAGGTCTGCCCGGTATTGCGGAGCGCCCACTGGTAGCCGAAGAGTGGGTCGTCCGGGATCACAGGATCTCTGCACACCCCGACCCGGCGGTTCGGCGCCACGTACACCACGTCCTCGCACGCCTCAAGTGCAGCGAGGAACTCCTCCGCGGGGATTCCGGGGCCCACCTCTACATGGAAGAGCGTGAGACCAGATGGGAACCTACGGGTCCCGCGGAAATCGATGCCTCTTGCCTTCACCCCAGTCCCCACCGAAGTCAACCGAAGAACCCTCTCGGCTGTGGCCCCGGCCTTCAGCCGGACTATGTACTCACCCGGGACCGGTTCGCCGGCGCCTCCCAGGCACATGTCCTCCACCAAGCCCATGTCCGGGATCGTCGCGGCGTGCGTTCCGCTCTGCGCTTTCGGCCCGGCCAGGATCACCTGGGGCAGCAATTCGCCCAGCCCTTCGGGCCTTGCCACAAACCCAACCCCATGGCCCGTCCCGGACCCAACTACCAACATGAGCACGATCATCCCTGCAGCCACCGTCGGTCTCAGCACGCGGTTCATGAAACCATCCCCTTCTCTTGTGGATGCGGGTTACATCAGTCCCAAAAGATTCCTCGGCAGAATGTCTGTAAATGTTTAGTTTCCGAGGTGGTTTCGCATGGTTGCCGAGTAGCCGGGTACCGCTTCTCCACTGTGCATGGGCGCTTGCATCTGGATCCCGAACAGAAGAGGAGTTTGGGAGGCGACACAGAACTTTCCGAGAGCAGATTCACCGACTCGAGAACGGCAAAGGAGGATCAGCATGAATAGGAAGTTCAGACTCTCCCTGGTGGCTGCGGTGGTCATCGCGGCCCTCATAATGGCCTTCGGAGCGCATGCGCCTGCCATGGGCCAGGACGAGGTCAAGATCACTATTCTGCACCTGAACGATGTGCACGGCCGGATGGACGCCTTCAAGCCCTCAGGCGCGACAGAAGAAGTAGGTGGCCTGAGCAAGGTGGCTCTTCTGGTACGCGAGATGCGCGCAAAAGCGACCAACGAGATCCTGTTGCTCTCCGCGGGCGACATGATCCACGGAACGAACGTGGTGAACCTTTTCGGCGGGCAGCCTATGATCGAGGTCATGAACGACATGGGGTTCGCAGCGATGACTCTGGGCAACCACGAGTTCAACTACGGACAGGAAAGACTTCTGTTCCTGCAGTCCATCGCCAAGTTCCCGTTCCTCGCGGCCAACGTGGTCAAAGCTGGCACTGGCGCTCCCTTAGCCACTCCTTACGTGGTGGAGACTGTCGCCGGCGTACGCATCGGGATGTTCGGTCTCTCCCCCATGGATACTCCCATAGTGACGCACCCCATGAACGTCGTGGGCCTCAAGTTCCTGGATCCTGTCAAGGTCGCGGCCGAGATGGTCGAGACCATCCGAGGCCAGGCGGATATCGTGTTGTGCCTGTCTCACCTGGGCTACGCTGAGGACAAGGCTCTCGCAGCCGCAGTGCCCGGCAT
>JANLFS010000001.1:17338-35631 GCA_024655925.1 Bacillota bacterium
ACTGCGGCTGCGAGAGCCTTGTCCTCAGCGTAGCCGCAGTGCCCGGCATCGACGTGATAGTCGGTGGGCACAGCCACACGCTTCTCATGGCGCCTGAGGTCGTAGGTTCGACCATCATTGTGCAGGCGGGCGAGCACAGCACCCACCTTGGCGTGCTCAATATAGCTGTGAAGAATGGCAGGATCACCGCGTTCGATGGCGCCCCGATCCCGATCGTCGCGAGCATGAAGCCTGACCCAGTCACCGGCGCGGTCGGGGCGAGGCTTGCACTGTACAACCAAGCGCTTTCAGACAAACTTGCCGCCCGGGTCGGCGCCACTCCTGTCACGCTCCAAGGTGAGCGGGCGGACGTCCGCACTCGTTGCACTAACCTGGGCAACCTCGTGACCGACGCAATGCGCTCTGCGACCAACGCCGACATCGCGATCACCAACGGCGGCGGCATCCGCGCAAGCATCCAGGCTGGAGACATAACCGTCGGACACATCTACACGGTGCTCCCGTTCGACAATACCCTGGTGGTCCTGGAGCTGACTGGCGACAAGATCCTCGCAGCGCTCGAGCACGGGGTGAGCGCGTATCCGGCGCAGGCTGGGCATTTCGCTCACGTATCCGGGCTGACCTTCAAGTTCGACCCGGCCAGACCCGCAGGGTCCAGGGTGACCGAGGTCTTGGTCGGCGGGCAGCCCCTCAACCCTTATCGATACTACACCGTTGCCACCAACGACTTCATGGCTGCTGGCGGTGATGGGTACACCTGGTTCAAAGAAGGCAAGGTCTTGTTCAACTCGGGCGATATGCTCCGTGACGTGATAGCTGCATACGTATCGGAAGCCGGGACCGTCACCCCGTCCGACGAGGCACGTATAGTGCCCGTGAAGTAGAACACACTAGGCAAACACGAGGCCCGGGGCCTGTCAAGTGGGGCCCCGGGCCATTTACTCACGTAACCTCGCAGGGCCACCCCCACGCTGGCGGCCTGAAAAGCGGCGCCGCGTCCGCCGCCGACTCCCCGCGTGCTTCGGGGGCTCTGACCTAGACTCCGACTTCTCTTAGGATCTGCCTGTACCTCGAGGACAGAGTCGACACCGACACCTGGTACTTCCTGGCTACGCCTGCCTGAGTTATGGGCTCGTCCAGCGAGACCGCTGACGCATACTCGACCGCCGCCGCCCAGGTGTTAGCGTGGACCACATTGGGCCTTGCCCGGTCCACATACCTCCACCACATGAGCATCGCTGCGTAAATCTGCTCCTCCGTGTAGCCCTCCCGCCGCATCATCGCCTCGAGCAAGCGTTGCACCTTCTTTTCCTTGAGGCCCAGCTGGCCCGCCTTCTCGCGGGGTGCTATCGCCTTGCCTTCCCGAGGCATCAATCCCCGCCTCACGGACTCCACGTCCACCCACGGCATTCCCGCCCTCCGCTTCAGACTCTCGTGGTATTCTATGTCTTTCAGCAGTTCCTCCACGATGGCCTGACCGAAGCCGGACTTCATGGCGTCCCTGGGGCTTGACCCCCGGAGGACGGTGAGCGGCGTATCTGCCCACCTCCTGTAGTGTTCCGCTATGGCGAGTCTCGCGATCTCAGCGATCTGCTGCCGCGCGGCATCCATAGCTTTTGGGTCCCACGGGATACGTCGAGGCACAGTGCTGGGATCTACGAGAGGTCCGATGACGCCACGGACAGCCGCCGCGCAGTGCCTGAGTGCACGTTGGCTGCCAGCCATTATCACAAGGCTGGGCCCCAACACGCAGACGAGCGCCGCGTCCTCGGCGCCATATGGTGCGGCTCCGGACGCGTCGGTTTCGCCGGGCGGGTTCACCCAGCCGAACTCGGCCTCCACCCCATTGAGCCTGTCGAGGCCGTTGATCTGCCGAACGTAGAACAGGCCGCATTCTCGAAGTATCCCCGTTGCCGCCACGGGATCCGTGAGCATCATGACCATCTTATGGATGGCCGACCCCCGGGGCCGACCGGATGAGTTCTCGCATTGCTCCGACCATGCTTCGAGCATGATTCGAACGAGGCGCCTCAGACTCAGCGTAGAGATCTTGAGGAAGTCAGCCCACTCCCCCTCGTAGTCTTGAGCCTTGAGACTCCTGAAGACATGCCCGACCACGCGGACAATGTGCTTGAGCAGTGGCCTGGGTATGACGAGGGCCGTGGCGCCGACTGTGAAGTGATCTCCCACGGACAGCAAGCGGGTCATTACGCCGGACCATCGCAGGATGTCCTCTCCCACGCCTTGGGCTGTGACGACGAATTCCCCGCCTTCCACGACGTCTCGAAGGACGAGTCTATCATTGGAGACCACCCGCTCAACCTCGTAAACGCCGAGACGGGAGTCGGCCCACTGGGCGAGAGCCGAACGCTTCCACCGGTCGATCGGCCCGTCAGGCAGAGTTGAAAGGTAACTCCTGACAAGCTGCATTCCGGTCTCCTCGTCCACATAGTCCAGGATGAACCATTCCAGGAATTCGTTCTCGAAGATCTCGGATTCCTCGTCAGGCTCGTCACGGTCCTGTCCGAACGGGTCTGAGACAAACCGCTCAAAGGCCCTGCTCACGAGTGGCCCGAACTCGGGGCGGTTGGCGTACGCCACCAAGTGTTCAGTCAGAGTCTTGAACCTGATCTCGACCTTCTTCTTTTCGAAGTCGATGATTACACCAGTAGTATCGTTCAGCAGGACCACCCCATCACTGTGTGAGCCGGAAGCTCGCTATGATATCCCGGAACACCGGGGAGTACCTGGCTTTCTGAGATTCGGGACACGTGGCGGTAAGAACGATGATAGAGGAACCACGCGCCACGGTGAGCTGATAGAACCACAGCCTTGCCCCGGCGTTCGAGGCATAACAGCTGAATCTCATCACCCACCCGTCCGCGCCGGGGATACTCACGGGGGACCCCGCCCCGTCGGGCAGGAAATCCGAAAGACCTGGCACCATCCCACGGGCTATTCGGTCAGCAGCATCCTGGGCGTAGACTCTTGCACTCGCGGCCCGGTTGTCCGCGATCGCGTTGACACTCGGGCCGAACCCGCCTGGGGTAGGCTCGCCAAGCACCACTACAGGTTTTGGGCCGGGATAACTCTGCTGCTGCCGTTCCCAGCCATCCGGGTATCTGAAACCGAAACCATACTGGCGGTTGATGTACTCTCGCGCTCCGGGCGCCGCTTCGGTCGACGGAGGCGCTATCGTGAGCCCCAGGAGCACCGCAAGCACCAAATACACGAGATGGGTTCTCCACATGCTGTGTACCTCCCGCAAGGGCAGCCTCGGCGCAGCGGCCGTCAGTTAAGGCTATTCTCCGTCCGTCCCGAAACTCCTTGGAGATTTGACCGCACCCGAACGACGCCATCTCGATCCGGCAAATCCGCTACGAGCTCGCGGATGGTCGCGCCGGAGGGGGACCTCATCTCGGGAGCAAGGTCAAGTAGGGGAACCAAAACGAAGGCTCTCTCCCACATTCTAGGGTGTGGGATCGTCAGTATGGGAGTGTTTGTCACAAGGTCTCCTAGGAGCAGTATATCCACGTCGATGACCCGCGGGCCCCATTTGTCTTCAACGCGGCCCGTCCGTACGCGCCCAAGAGCTTGCTCGATGCCTAAGACGGCAGCAAGCAGGCTGAAAGGGTCGAGACTCGTCGACAGGCGAACAACGCAGTTGAGGAACTTCGGCTGGTCAGTCCGACCCCAGGGCTCGGTCTCGTACACACCAGATGTCTCGACGTCCCACACCTGTCCAAAGGCCCCTAGCCTCGCGACAGCCGCGGCCAGGTTACCGAGCCTGTCGCCTAGATTCGACCCGAGGCTCAAATAGGCGGTCCGACGGACCGCCATGGGTGCTTCCTCAGTCACCGCCCAAAAGCCCCCACCAAACTACGCGGCGCCGGGAGCCCCCGCCTTCAGGCGTGGGGAGAAGACGCCGCTTCCCCCTTTCTGGGCATATTCGTATCCATCGGCTTCTTGAAGCAGCCGTAGGTACCTTGGATGCACGTCGAAGCCGTTCAACTTGAAGCTCGGCCTATGCCGGACGGCTATCCGGCCGGTACGCCTGTTTAATGCCGGGCGACAGGGCCTGGAACTGGCACGCATCCCAGGGTGTCATGACCTGAATAACGTAGCCCGATGGCCTTACGGCCGATGAGCTGAGGCTGGTCAGCTCCAGGCCTGCTTACCGCAAGCCCCCGGCTTTAGCCGTGGGGTAGCCGACCTACTTCACCTCCCGAGAAGGTGCACCCAGGGTCTCGAGAAGCGCAGAGAGCCCGTGCACCAACATGATCCCGGAGCTCAACGGGATCGCGAGGTACACGTATCTCATGGGAAGCTCGAGCGCGGGAGATGTCTGGAAGACTGTACGGTTGAAGAGCTCGGTCCCATAGAACACCCCGGCCGCGAAGAATCCACATGCCAGCACGGCCATCACTACACCCACAATCTTCTGCATCAGGCCGGGGAGGAGCCCTACGACGAAAGTCACGGCAATGTGGGACCCCCGCTTGACTCCGATGGATGCCCCAATCATGCTGCTCCAAACCAATAAGTATCTGGACGCCTCCTCAGTCCAGGAGAGGGCAGTGAACCAGACCCTCGCCACAACTTGCAGGGTTATGACGACTATCATGGCTGCTATCAGGAGAAAGAGTGCGGCCATCGCGACAGCGTTCAGACTGTCGCTGATCCGCCGGACGACGCCACCCAAGAGAACACCCCCGATCCGTTGAGAGGTTGCCGTTCGGGGCTCCCCGCACGGAGAGCCCCGAATTGAGGTTGGAACGAACCACGTGCTAGAGCGTGGGTCTCGCTACAGCTGCGACTGGATTTCCTTGAGAAGCTCGCCGAATCCGGGTGCGAACTCCTGGTAGACCCCTTCAACCGCCGCCTTGAACTTGGCAAGGTCGGGCTGGATGATCTTCATGCCGTTAGCTTCAATCTCCTTCAGCTGGTCGGCCTCCTGCTCAGCGTTCCAGGCGCGCTCATACTCAGCTGCAGCCTGCGCGCACTCCACGAGGAGCTGTTGCTGCGCCGCCGGCAGGGATCTGAAGAGACGGAGCCCCATGACGAAGAGGGCGGGGGCATAGGTGTGCCTGGTCATCGATAGATACTTCTGAGTCTCCCAGAGCTTGAACGCATAGATTACGTTGACCGGGTTCTCCTGGCCATCGATGGTCCCCTGCTGCAGCGCGGTGAGAGCCTCCGTCCAGGCCATCGGGACGGCATTCGCACCGAGGGCCTTGAAGGTGGCTATGTATACCTTGTTCTCCATGACCCTGACCTTGAGGCCTCTAACGTCATCAGGAGTCGCTACCGGCCGCCTGGAGTTGGTCAGATTCCGGAACCCGCGTTCAGCATAGGCCAGTCCTTTGAGGCCGACCTTCTCGAGTTCCCCGAGGAGCTTCTTCCCGGTTGGGCCGTCAAGGACTTTGTAAGCATCCTGGGGCGATGAGAACAGGAACGGGAGTTCGAACACTGCTATCCGCGGCAAGAAGTTGCTGACCGGGCCGTTCGTGATCACGCCCATGTCGATGGTGCCGAGTTGCATACCTTCGAGAAGGGTACGCTCGTCCCCTAGCTGCGCGTTGGGGTAGATCTGGATCTGGAGCGCACCGTTGGACCTCGCCTCAACGAGTTCCTTGAACTTCATGGCGGCGATGTGGAAACCGTCACGCTCGTTCACTACGTGCCCAAGCTTGATCACTCTGGGCGCCGCCAACACACTCGTAGAGACGAGGGCCAAGGCCACCAAAACTGAGACCGCTAGCATCATCCGCTTCATCATCTGCATGCACCTCCCTAAGGTTTCCTGAAGACCGCGCCCTGCGCGGCTGAACTCACTAGTCTCCGATACCGGCCGACGTAGCCATAGGTTATCTTGGGCTCGATCGGCTTCCAGGCAGCGTGCCTCGCCTCGAGTTCTCTCTCGGGAACGAGGAGATCGATTCTGCGCTCAGGGATGTTGACCTGAATTTCGTCCCCATCCTGGACCAGGGCGATCGGGCCGCCCTCGGCCGCTTCGGGAGAGACATGACCTATGGCTGATCCCCGGCTCGCCCCGGAGAACCTACCGTCTGTCACCAATGCCACCTTGTCATCAAGCTTCATACCGGCCAGAGCGGAAGTGGGCGTCAACATCTCTCGCATGCCTGGGCCGCCCTGCGGCCCTTCGTACCTCACCACCACGATCTCTCCCGGGATGATGGAACCTGCGAAGATCGCAGCCGTGGCAGCCTCCTCGGAGTCGAACACACGCGCCCGCCACCTGTGAACAAGGAGCTCAGGCGCGACGGCCGACTGTTTCACCACACTGCCGTCGGGGGCGAGGCTTCCTTTGAGGATTGCGATCCCGCCCTCCGCGTGGTAAGGGTTGTCCAGGGGCCGGATTACTCCCGTGTCCTTCACGCGCGCCGACTCTAGGTTGTCCCCCACTGTCCCACCTGTGACCGTGATGCAGTCCTCGTGGATCAGGCCTGCGCCTGCCAAGGTCTTCATGACTGCCTGAATCCCCCCGGCGTAGTACAGGTCCTCGATGTGGTGGGGTCCGGCCGGGCTCATGTTGCACAGGTGCGGGGCCATCCGGCTGATCCGGTCGAAATCTGAAAGCCCCAGGTCCACCCCGGCCTCGTAGGCGACGGCCGGGATGTGCAACACGGTGTTGGTCGACCCGCCCAAGGCCATGTCCACTGCGATTGCGTTCTCGAAGGCCTCTTTCGTCAGGATGTCCAGCGGCCTGATTCCGTGGGCCAGGAGTTCCATGGCTTTCTTCCCGGCGAGCCTTCCCAAGGCCACGCGCTCGCCCATGACTGCGGGGACTGTCCCGTTGCCCGGCAACCCCATGCCCAAGGCCTCGGTGAGGCAGTTCATGGTGTTGGCCGTGAACATCCCCGCACACGATCCGCACCCCGGACACGCGGCATTCTCGATCTGGGCCAGTTCCTCCAGGTCCATCTTGCCGGCCTTCACCGCCCCGACCGCCTCGAATACGGTGTTCAGGTCGATTGCCCGCCCATCGAGCCTCCCGGCGAGCATTGGACCCCCGCTTACGATCACGGTAGGAATGTTCAGTCTGGCGGCGGCGATGAGCATTCCTGGGATGATCTTGTCGCAGTTGGTCACCATCACCAAGGCGTCGAGCTGGTGTGCTACGGTCATCACCTCGATGGTGTCCGCGATCAGCTCCCTTGACGGCAGGGAGTACTTCATCCCCGTGTGATTCATAGCGATTCCGTCGCATACCCCGATCGTGGGGAATTCGATGGGGGTGCCCCCGGAGGCCAGAACTCCATCTTTCACCGCCCTGGCCACCCGGTCCAGGTGGATGTGGCCGGGAATGATCTCGTTCTGAGCATTCACTACCCCTACCCACGGTTTCGCAATCTCCTCATCCGCAAGGCCCATCGCCTTCAGGAGAGACCTGTGCGGGGCCCGCTCCACACCCTGTTTTGCGCTGGCACTTCGCATGCCACCCCTCCTCAACTTGCCCGGCATAGTTAACATCTACTATTCGACGAGGGGAGGTGGGCAACCTTGGGACAATATTTACCTAGGCTTCCACGGAATTTACCTCACCCTGGCGTACCCCGTGGGGGCACACCCGGCGATAGACCGAAAGACGCGGGTGAAGTACCCCTGGGAGCTGAAACCAAGTGAGCGAGACAGCTCCTTGAGGGACACACGAGGCGAGGAACGCAGGACCGCTTTGGCTCGCTCGATCCTGAGGGTATTGATGAATGTGGTAAGAGTCATCCCGAATTCCTCGTGGAACCGCCTTGAGAGATAGGACCTGTTGACGTGAAGGACGTTTGCGATCGCTCCGAGGGAGAGGTCTTCGGATAAGTTCTCCGCCACGTACCTGGCCGCCCGCTCCGCCGGGCCACGGCGTACTCCAGACCCCTCGAGCCAGGTGTCAATGTCGCCCTCGTCGTAAGTGTGGGGCTCGCACACGGCCATCACGTTCGAGAGGTAGCTCGCGACGGAGTAGACCATGTTCCTGGTCACAACATCGATCCTCTCCATGGCGGCGAGGATCTCGGGCCAGGAAGTGGCGGGCGCAAGGAGCGCGGCCAAGCCACTCTCAGCAAGTCTCGCAGAGGGCTCAAGCAGAATTCCGGAGCATATGAGGCCGAAGTCGGGCACACCCCTGCGGCCCGAAGAGGCAACCACGGCCATAAGGCCACTGCAGCAGCGACGGACATCCACTCGAGTGCACAGGCCTTCTCTTCCCAGTCCTGGAGCAGACACCAGCATGGCCTGAGCAAACCTCGACTCACACCAGGCCCGGCCTCTCGGGAGAGACCGAACCAGGGCGCAGAACTCGGGCGGGCGATTCATGTCCCCAATTATCTTGCCGGTCGGGCCCACGACGGTCGTGCCGACGGACAGCACGGACAGCTTTCTCAGGTAAGGCTCAATAGTGCCGAACACTCGGTGAGGGGAAGGGGCAAGAGCACGTCTGGCTGCATTGGCAGGGAGATAGGGAACCGCCGGTATGTAGGTAATGAAAAAGGAAAGCTCATCCTGCCCGGGGTTGGTCACACTATGCGTACAGAAGGCCGGTGTGTGGACCATCTCACCCGGGCCGACATCAAACGTAACTCCGTCCACCTGGCACCTGGCGTGACCCCGCTCCACATACAGGACCTGCTCGTCCGGGTGCCTGTGAGCATACTGGGCGGACCCGGGCCGAAACCGGGCTCGGGCTATGACAGAACTCCGTTCGGGCTCACCGGGGCCGGGCTCAGAGAGCCATTGCATGTCGCCCCACGGGAACTCCTGCACTTTCCTTTTATGAACCGAATCCGGCGGCAGGGTCATTAAGCTCACCTCATCGAGGCAGTTGGGCCACTATTCGCCCCCAGCCTCTGTATTCCTGCCTCCGGCCTCACCGGGCACCCAAATTCCCATTCAGTCCGCGGACAAGAGCGATGCCGCAATGGCCACCGCGTCCCCCACGAATTTGGGGCAGACATTCATGTGTGCACCGCTGTCCCGGAATCCCTGCAGCCCCTCGGGGGTGCTCAGGTTGTACCCAGCGAGTGTGGTGCACATGCACGAGCCATACTTGGCCACGAAAGCCTCGATGAACTTCCTTGTTAGGGTGTATACCCTCTCCTTGCCGTCCTGATCCTCGGGAGACCTGTGATCCACCGCAAGCCCGATCCCCATGATCGCCCCAGTGACTGCCCCGCAGAGCAGATCCGACCGGCCCATTCCCCCGCCAAACCCTGTTGCCAAGGACTGGACACTTGGACTCCGAATTCCCAGATACTCCGCAACGCCGAGAAGCGTCGACTCTGCACAGTTGAAGCCCGATTCGAAGTGCCTCTTTGCTGACTCAACCACGATCTTGGTCCGCTCATCCATAGCGCAAGCTCCTCCCCCTTTCGAGCCACCTCCAGCCCGAATGTCGGTAACCTATCTTCTCCGTCCCGCCAGTCTGATCCTGCCTGTGGCAGGAAGAAGGCATCGGCGATTGCCCCGACGAATACTGAAGGGTGCATCGATGCAAGTGAACGTCGCGAGGTGGCATCTGTCGTGAAATCCAGGCGAGTGCTTGTGGCGGCTCTATTCGTGGCTGTCTTGTGGGTGCTCCCGACCCTCGGAGCATTCTCTGGGCTAGACATCACTGTCTTCTACAACTACGACCGCACACGACCTCTCGCCGACTCCATGGTTCTCCTGGGTGAGACGGAGTGGTTCCTTCACTACGACGTTCAGTATAGGAGTGAGGGTGATACCGTCTTCGCACACCTCTTCCTCCCCAGACGGCCTCCAGGGGCGGGTCCGGTTCCGGCGATTGTCGGATTGCACGGCATGTTTGCGCCGTCAGAGGAGCAGTTCTGGATGATGGCTCAGTTCCTGGCTAAGCGCGGGTTTGCAGTAATGACCCCGAGCCTTCCCTATCATCACCGCAGGGCGAAGGGATTGCAGATCGTCACGGGCCAGAGAATGGTGGTTGGGTCTGCTGACACCATCAGGGACAACCTGCGCCGGGCTGTGGTGGACATGCGGCGCGCAATCGACTGGCTCGAGACGCGGCCAGACGTCGATCCTTCCAGGGTGTACATAGCCGGCGCGAGCCTTGGAGGAATTGTCGGATCTCTCGCCTACAAAATCGAGCCCAGGTTCGGCGCAGGCCTGTTCGTGTCTGCGGGGTGCGGCGTCGAGGGAATTCTGGCCAATACCGACTTGAACCTCCTGACAGTCTTCCGGGAGGCTGCGCGAGTGCGTTTGATCGACCCCAGGGCATTTGTGGAGACGCTCCGGATCGTAGACCCCATTAACGTCCCTGAAGTGGAAGTACGGCCGGTCCTGATGATGAACGGGACTTCGGATGAGATCTTCCCAGTCACTGAGGTGTCCAAGCTGAGGCAGTCTTTCGCCGATATGAGGATGGTCTGGGCCACTGGCGGGCATTTCTTCCCTATCTACCCGGCACAATACATCGCTGCGTCGTTCTTTCAGGAGATCGCCAGTGCCTGCCCCCCTGTTCTGGAGGTGTGGCCGGGGTACCGGTTTGTCGAACGGGTTGCCGAGCGTGCGGCGGGGTCGGGCCGCCTCCAGGTCGACCTGGACGTACTGGCCCGGTCAACTCCGGGAGATCGTGCCTTTCGTCACATGATCTCAGTGCCCCTCGTGAACAGGCTCATGCCCGTCATCGTGGTGACGAGAGAGGCGTTCTCCCAAACCCGGGACGCTCTGCTCGGCGTGCCCGGGTTCGTATACGTGATCGAGCGTGATGATGCCGCCGAGCTCGCGGCGGCCTTGGCGTACGTGTCAGCTTTGGGTGTCAGGGTTGAGCCTGCGGCCTACTACATTCGGTTGGCAAGTGGGGAACCGGGGAACACGGGAAGCCCAGCCGGCACCGAAGGAGTGGCCGGCCCGGGCTTCATCGTCACTGCTCTCTCTCCTATCGAGCTGGAAACGGCTCGCCATACGATGGCAGCCATGCTCTCGATGAGGCCGGAGGTCCTGGGGGCCATTCCGCTCCGTGTACCGCCTGGGCTCGGAGTGGATGAGCGCGCCTTGCCAGACACTCCCAGGGTCGCAGGCGAGCTCAAGGCCAGGATCCGCACCGAGCTATTCAAGCCTATCCCCTGGTTCGAAGAAGCTCCCGCTGACTGGGTGAGGTGGGCGGAGGAGCCGCAGGCACGGTGAGGCGGCGGCCCCTCGAGATTTGCCTGGTCAAAGAAAGGCCGTATGAAATGTGTAAAGGCCTCCTGACAACAAGTGCCGACCTGACCATAATGATAAAAAACCGCCGTCCAACTGTACAATTGGTTTATCAAGGCAATGATGGGGAGCAGTAGGTTCACATGCGGAGCCAAGAGAGCCGGTGGTCGGTGTGAACTGGTGTCCAATTCGAACTGAACCCGCCCCTGAGCCGCGCGCCGAGACTGTTGGGAATTCTGCACACGCCGTAGCTAAGTCGAAGCAGAGCGTCCGCAAGAGCAAGTAGGTTGTGCCGGGCAGAAATGTGTGCCAGCGCCCGTTGTCCGCTGGTCCCCCTGGATTCTGAGTTCTGTCGCGCTATGATGCGTCGGCGCGTGCGTGTCCTGGAGGGGAATGAGGCTGCCACTATAAGGCGGGAGCAAAATCAGGGTGGTGCCGTGGGAGGATATTCCCCCTCTCGCCCCTGCTGGCTCGGGTATCTCCGAGTCTAGGAGCGGGAGGGTCGTTTTTTGCCTTCTCGAAGCACCAAGTGGCGTCAATACCTGGGTGGTGTTGAGATGTCTCGGCGTAACCATCTGATGGATGAGTTGACCTGGCCGGAATATGAACAGAGGGTGAAGTCAGGCAACCCGCTGCTTTTGGCACGTGGGGCGCTGGAACAGCACGGGCCCCGTCTTCCCCTGGGAACAGACTGCTTCTAGGCTCACCGAATTGCTGAGGCCGTGGCCGAGAGAGTCGGAGGGATTGTCGCTCCCCTCGCCTACGGCTACAAGAGCCAGCCGTTCTCAGGAGGGGGACAGTCGTTCACCGGAACCACAAGCCTTGATGGGATAACCCTGACCTACCTAGTCAGGGACCTCTTGCACGAATTCATGCGCCACGGCGCAAAGCGCATGGTGCTCATCGACGGGCGCTACGAAAACGCGTCTTTCCTCACGGAAGGTATTAGCCTGGCTCTCCGAGACAAGGGAGATCCGGAGACTCGAATCCTCTTCATTCACTGGTGGGAACTGATCAAACCGGAGACCCTCGATCGGGTGTTCGGGGGAAAGTTCCCGGGGTGCGTGAGGGAGCACGCCGCGGTGCTCGAGACCTCCGCCATTGCCCATCTCGAGCCCGACCTTGTCCTGTGGGACAGGCTAACTGACGATACTGCGGGAGACATCCCGCCTTACGCGGTATACCCTCCGACCCCCAGGATCGTCCCCAAGTCCGGCGTGCTATCGCCGGCGCGCCTAGCTTCTCGGGAGGTGGGCGAGGCCCTGATCTCCGAAGCAATAGAGGGTATAGTCCGGTCCACGTGTCCCGAGTACGGAATGAAGGAAAGTGGGTGTAAGTAATGAGTCAAGACAGGCTGAACCTACCGTTCACGAGAATCATGTCGTTCTGCAAGCTTCCGATCTGCACGGACCTTGACAAACTCGACGCGGACGTGGGCATATTGGGCGCTCCGTCCGATCTCTCCACCCAATGCCATTCGGGGCCAGGTTCGGGCCGCGAGCCATCAGGAATGCCTCATCCATCTATGCGCTGCGAGGGGTGGGGTACTACGATTCCGACTTCGACACGATCTTCCTCCACGGCGTCAGGATCGTGGATTGCGGGGATTCGGACATGATCCACTACTTCTCCGACAAGTGTCTTGCGAACATCCAGGCAGATGTCGAGAAGATCGCGACTCGTGGTGTCATTCCGGTGGTCCTGGGAGGGGACCATGCGGTCACTATACCCGCGGTCCGCGGGCTGAAACAGAAAGGTCCGTTGCACTTCATCCAGTTCGACGCCCACCTTGACTTCGTGGATGAACGTTTCGGCGTCAGGGAGGGACACGGGAACGTTGTCCGGCGAGTAATGGAGATGGACCACGTGACCGGGGCCACCCAGATCGGCATCAGAGGGCCTGGATCTAGCGATCCTTCGGACTTCGCTGACGCAAAGCGCATGGGAAGCACAATCATCGGGGCGCGCGAGGTGCGTCGGTCGGATTGTGCGTCCGTATTGAACAAGGTCCCGGACGGCAGGAAGTACTACGTAACCATCGATGTGGACGCCTTCGATGCCGGACTCGCCCCGGGGAGCGGGTCTCCCTCCATCGGCGGGCTCGACTACTATCACGTGATAGACCTACTCCATGGGATCGCGGCCAAAGGCGAGGTGGTTGGCTTCGATTTCGTGGAGGTAGCCCCTCAGTACGACCAGACTGAGGTGACGGCGCAGCTCGCAGCGAGAGTCATTCTGGACTTCCTCGGAGCCATATTCCACGAAAAGCGCCGCTCCAAGTAACACCGAGCCGCACCGACTAACCAAGGCGAAAGGGGAATCACCCAGTGAAAGCTAGATTAATAGCCGCGTTCGCACTCTTGTTCCTCTCAGTCTCCGCGCTGCCAATGACGGCCGCGACCCCGCTCAAGGTGGCTTTGGTCATGCCCGGGGTAATTACCGACCAGGTTTGGAATCAGAACGGGTACGAAGGATTGCTCGCCATCAAGGATAAGTTGGGGGCCCAGATCGCTTACACGGAAAGAGTCCCACAGCCTGAACAGGCACAGGCGCTAGCGGACTACGCCCGACGAGGCTTTGACATCGTGATCGGGCACGGAGGCGAGTTCGACGCAGCCGTCAACCAGGTAGCCTCGAGATTCCCCAAGACTGAATTCGTCGTCACCAACGGCACGGCCACAGGCCCCAACGTCGCTTCGCTGGCTATCAACCATTGGCAGGTCGCCTACATGGCCGGAACCGTCGCCGGCCTTATGACCAAGACCGGGGAACTCGCCATCATCACCGGGCAGGAGTTCCAGGCGGTCAGAGATATGATAGACGGCTTCACCGCAGGCGCCCAGGCGGCGAAATCAAGCAACAAGGTAGTGGTCTCCTACACTGGAGGTTGGGACGACATCGGCAAGGCCAAGGAGGCAGCTCTCGCGCACATAGCGGACGGCGCCGATGTTCTCTATCCAATGCTTGACATGGCGTTCATTGGGGTTATAGAGGCCGCGCGCGAGAAGAAAGTTTGGTCGATGGGATTCCAGAGAGACCACCTGGATCTCGCGCCGGATACCCTGCTAACCTCGGCTCTCGAAGACGTTGGCCACGCCATGGTGTGGTTCGTCAAGACGGTCGCCGAAGGCAAGTTCGAAGGCAAACACTACTGGGTCGGTGTGGAGGAACCTGCAGCCGCTGGGTTGGGACGGTTCGGGGCCATGGTGCCCGAGAAGGTCCGCCAGCAGGCGGAGAAAGTTAGGCAGGCCATACTTGCGGGAACAATGGCCAGATCTAAGTAGTCTTAGTCAGGCTCCCGGGGCGTCGGCCGAAATCCCGGCGTCCCGGGGGCGACTGAAGAGATGGTGTGGAAAGCGGATGCTTGAGCTTCGGAACATTACGAAACGTTTCGGAGGCACGCTGGCAAACGACAACATAGGCCTGGAAGTCCGGCCCGGGACCGTCCATGCGGTCCTTGGGGAAAACGGTGCGGGAAAGAGCACCCTCATGAACATCCTGTATGGCCTGTACCGCCCAGACAGTGGGAGCAATACGCTGGATGGCAAGCAGCCTCGGATGACATCTCCCAAGACCGCGCTTTCGAACGTCATTGGCATGATCCACCAGCATTTCACCTTAGCCGCCGGATCTGACGGCAGCGGAGAATATCGCGCTCGGACTCAAGGGGCGCCATGGATTCCTCCTAGATATGCCGGGAATCGAGGCGGAGGTCAGAAGGCTGTCGGCCCGGTACTCGCTGGACGTTGATCCTCAGGCAAAGGTCAGACACCTCCCAGTCGGCGTGCAGCGGCGAGTCGAAATACTGAAGGCCCTCTTCCGCCGGGCTCGAGTGCTGATATTGGACGAACCCACATCGGGCTTGAGCCCTCCCGAAACCGCCGCGCTCTTGGACGCAATCAGACGTCTCAGGACAGAGGGCTTGATGGTTCTGTTTATAACCCACAAGCTTAAAGAGGCCTTGGACGTAAGCGACTCCATCACTGTCTTGAGGAGAGGGCGCGTCGCAGGTTCGATGGAGGCCAGAGACGCAGACGAGGAGACTCTCGCTTCGCCCATGATCGGCCAACGCACGCCCCCGGTTCTGAATCGTGCTTCGATTTCCTCAGGTCGTGAGGTGCTCAGGGTCGAGGATGCCCATTGCCTCGACGACCGGGGTCGACTGGTCCTTGCCGGAGTCTCTTTGACTGTCTTTCAGCACGAGGTGGTGGGCATCGCCGGAGTCGACGGAAACGGCCAACGCGAGCTGTCAGAGGTCGTCCTCGGGATCAGGCCTCTCACCCGCGGCCGGATCACCTTCGAAGGCCAAGACGTGCGCAACCTATCCCCGAGACAACGCTTCGAGAGAGGAGCGGCCCTGATTCCCGAGAACCGTAGGCTCCAGGGTCTCGTGATGGACGCTTCAATAGCAGAGAACCTTATTCTGAAGAGCCACCGCCGCGCTCCCCTGTCGCGGAAGGGGCTTCTGAGTCACGCTGCAATCCGTCGCAAAGCCGCGGAGTTGATTGATCAGTAAGACATCAGGGGCGGCCGGGCAGACGATTACGCCTGGGCCCTATCTGGAGGAAATCAGCAAGAGATTGTCCTTGCCCGCGAGCTTTCGAGCGAGCCGGACCTGCTCGTTGCGGTGCAACCCACACGGGGCTTGGACATAGGCGCGACCAGCTGTGTCCACCCATTGATAATAGAGCAACGCACGAGGGGAGCAGCGGTTCTCTACATCTCAACTGAACTAGATGAAATCCTGGCGGTGAGTGATCGAATCGCGGTGATGTATGGAGGAAAGGTCCTCGGGATAGTCAGAACAGCCGAGGCTGATCTCAAGAAGATCGGGATGATGATGGCAGGGCTGTCGGCTTGACTCGACGGCGTCGCCAAGAAGACAAGTCCGCGCACGCCTCGGGACATGCCTATCCTCCCTGCTCTTCGGGGCGCTCAGGGCGGGCGCCGCGATAATGCAGCGGATGGAAGGGGTTCCGGCTGCGCTGGTCTACACGATACAGGGAATGACCGTCCTGTTGGTGTCGGTGACCATGGCGGTGGCGGACTGGCCTGCGGTTCGCCGGTGGCTCCGGGGAGTCGATATCGCCGGAGTCTCCCCGAATTCAGCGAGGCCTGTCTCCGGCCTGCCCAGTTCCGTCCCGGGGCGCCCGAACATGGCGCGGAGGGCCAGGACGAGACTTCTCAGCTTGGAACCTGCGAGCGAGGCGCTGCAACATGCTTGAGATTCCTTTCGTTTCTTTTCTGCAAGATTGGCTGTCCGCCTCGGTGCGGATGACAACGCGGATAGCCCTCGCGGCGCAGGGAGGCCTGATATCGGAGAGATCCGAGGCCTTCAACATAGCCCTCGAAGGCTCCATGCTGATCGGGGCGTTTGCGGCCACCGCAGTCTCGCACTACACCCAAAGCCCCCTTGCAGGAGTCTTGGCCGCGGTCCTCGCCGGGGCGCTCGTTGCTTTGATTCACGCCGCAGTCAGCGTCTCGTTGGGAGCGAACCAGATAGTCTCGGGAGTGGCGATAAACCTTGCGGCCTTGGGCCTCACCACCATCTTCGCAAGGATGTACCTGAGGCCGGGGCTGGTCGCCCGGGTGCCCGCGCTCTCCGTCGTCCCGATTCCGCCACTGTCGCAGATACCGCTCGTCGGCCCGGTGTTCTTCAGGCAGACCGGAATAACCTATGCACTGTATGTGGTCGCGCCCGCTCTTGCTTTCCTGCTCTTTCGAACCACATGGGGACTTGCTCTCCGAGCCACTGGAGAGTACCCCAAGGCATCCGAGACTGCAGGCCTCAACGTGACTGTCATCAGGTACGTGTGTGTGACAACAAGCGGAATGCTCGCAGCCTTGAGAGGCGCTTCCCTTTCGGTAGCGCAGGTCAAGATGTTCACTGAAGGGATGACTGCGGGGCGGGGGTTCATTGCGCTGGCCGCAATCATTCTCGGAAGGTGGAACCCTCTGGGAACGCTCGCCGCAGCCGCCCTCTTCGGCGCAGCCGACGCCCTTCGGCTTCGCGTCCAGGTTCTTAACATCGGCATCCCGTACCGGTTGATAGTCGCCCTCCCGTACGTCCTCGCCCTTGCCGCATTGGTCGGGTTTAAGGGACGCTCCTCCGCTCCGGCCGCAATCGGAGTAGCGTATCGGAGGGAGGAGGGGTAGAGGCCATCCGCGGCAGTGCGGCGTGTGGGTTAGCCAAGGTGATTTCGCCGCCTGTCCGGAAAGTTTCTCCCACCCCTGGAGCGTATAATACATTCAGTGGACAAGACCCGCCCACATCGTCCAGACGGTAACATAAATCGTGGGCAGGGTCGTTCGGTTTCCGGGGGGTTAGCGCCGTGAGTCTTACGTTCTACGATTTTTTCGCCGGATCCGGGTTGGTGACCCTTGCGCTATCCGAGGACTGGTCCTGCGCTTGGGCCAATGACATCGACCCCAAGAAGGCCGAAGTGCATAATGCCAACTTCGGATCAAATCACCTGCACTTGGGAGACATCGCCCACATAAGCGCGGCCAGCCTTCCGCAAGGCGCCGACATGGCCTGGGCGTCGTTTCCGTGTCAAGATCTCTCTCTTGCAGGATGGCGCAAGGGCATGACCGCGCGGCGGAGCGGAACATTCTGGGAGTTCTGGCGTGTCATGAACGAACTGTGGCAGGTCGATGACCGCCCGCCGCTGATCGTCCTGGAGAACGTGCCCGGCCTGCTTTACGATGACAGCTTCCCGGGGCTCCGCGAAGCTCTTGCTTCCCTTGGCCTGCAGTTTGGCGCTCTCGTCGTTGATGGGGTTCACTTCGTACCTCAGTCTCGTCCGCGTGTGTTCATAGTCGCTGTCGACTCACGTCTCGATTGCTCAGCTTACACTCAACCATTGCCGGGGAGGTCCATGGTTTCCGCCCAACTTGGTGCGCTCATGGACCAAGCTCGCCGCGCCGGTGTCCGATTTGTGGAGGTGGTGGGGGTTGCCGGTTCCAGCGTCCAACTGTGGGCAAAATGCAGTTGAACTGATTGAAGACGGGCCGGATGTCGAGTGGGATTCGGCGGAGGAGACCCAGAGATTGCTATCTTTGATGTCCGACCTCAACCGCCGGAAGGTCGAGGAAGCGCTGGCCTCGGGGGGGGGGGGGGGGCC
>JANLFS010000001.1:35641-62848 GCA_024655925.1 Bacillota bacterium
GCTGTTGGCTTCTTATATAAAAGGACTAGGCGGGGACATCAACAGGCAGAGGTGAGGTTTGACGGCGTGGCCGGATGCATTCGCACTCCGCGGGGCGGATCCAGCAGACAGACAGTAGTCCTCGTCAAGGACGGCAAGGTAAGGACACGTCCTTCTGGCCCCGCGGGAGGCCGCGCGGCTCATGGGTGCCCCTGATACGTTTTGGCTGCCCCCTCGCTTCAACCATGGCTATCGAGCCATGGGGGACGCCGTCGTGGTTCCTGCTGTCAGCTGGCTTTCGAAGCACCTGCTGGTTCCGCTCGCACTTGAATGCCGCGGCGCCGGGCCGGAGTTAAGGGGCGGAGCGAACCACTTCAGCCAGTCCGAAGGTCTTCTGTCGTCTAGAAGGACGGCTGAGGAACTTGCCGAAAGGTGGCAACAAAACAGTGCGGTGTACAAAGAACCTACGGGAGCAGCTGAAAGCGGATCTTGAGCGATGGTATAACGATGAACGGCCCAAACCCGGCGAGGAGCCCGAGTGATACGTGGTATGCGCAGGCCTGGCTGTTCTTGAGCATATGAGAAGCGCTTTCCCTCTTAGTGAGGACGACTACCTGACTGAAGGGAATCAGGTCAAGACCAGCGGTGCCATGATAAGTCGGGTTTTGTCACGCTATGGCGAGACGCGCACGTATGCCAAGGAGGGCGCAAGGACTACGCGAAGGACGAGAGTTGCCGCGGAACGGATGGCCAAGATTCTGAATGCTCGTGACGGTATCGCAGAGCTGTCGCCTGAAGAGCGACTCCAGGTCATTGATGAGCTCCGGAAATGGCTGACCGGCCGCGCAAAAGAGTGCTTCGACCGAAAACGCATCGAGGTTAGCATTGAATTGGAGAAACCGATGTCTTGCATCATTGGAGACATCCTACAAGCAGCCCATGATAGAAACCTGGCCAGCGCCGTCGCCCAACACCTGGTAGGTGCCAAGCTGACCTTGCGATGTCCTGACACTCAAATCGAGAACCACTCATACACGACCGCTGATGAGCAGCTTGGACGACCTGGCGACTTCCTCATCGGGGATTCCGTGTTCCACGTTACTGTGGCACCGATGCCGCCGCTCTTCGAAAAATGCCTAAGAAACATCAGCGATGGATATCGCGTCGTTGTGCTCACTCAGCGGACACGATTGGAGGCAGCCAGGCAGATGGCTGAACAGGCTGGCCTGCACAACAGGATTGACGTAAGCTCTGTGGAGCAGTTTGTTGGCCAGAATGTTTGCGAAACGGGCAAGTTCACTCGGCTCGGAACTCAGCATGAACTCCGAAGTCTGTCGGAGGTTTATAACTCGCGGGTGGAGGAACTAGAGACTAACAAAGCAATCATGATTGAGATCTCAATGAACCTATGAATTGCGATTCTCGGTAGCCTCTTGGCTCTCGTCCCCTACGTTCGCGCAGTTGGCTCAGGAGGTCGTCGACCCCTGTAGCCAGGCTGCACTCCCAGATCACCACCACGTTCCAGCCCAGATCCCGCAAGGCCTGATGGTTTCTGAGGTCGCGCGCCACGTTGCGGGCGATCTTCTGCGCCCAGTATTCATGGTGGGTCGACGGCATATGGCCGCGCTTGCACTCATGTCCATGCCACAGACAGCCGTTCACGAACACGGCGGTCTTGTAGCGAGGCAGCACGATGTCCGGCCTGCCGGGAAGATCCCGACGATGCAGGCGGAATCTGAATCCGGCCGCGTGCAGGCAGGTTCTCACGCGCTACTCCGGGGCGGTGTCGCAGGACTTGATCCGCGACATTATACGGCTTCTTACTTCAGGGTTCACAGTATCGGTCATCGAGTGTCGTCAGCCCGCCTCCGCAGTGTTGAAATGTAGAAGATCTATGGCTGATTATACACCGAAACCGGGCACGAGAAGTCAGCAATCTCACCGCCCTCTAGGCCCCTCCACATGCGGCCTCCTGTCCGAGCAATTGCACCGCCTTGCGAGCTTCCCCCTCTGCACTCCCCCTGCCCTTTATTGGCTTCACCTTCCCCGTTTCCACACCGGAAACATTTCTTGTCCAGAAAGTAGGATTTTGCGCTCCCCCGTAGAATACTCCGATCGTCAGGTTTAACGTTAAAGTGAACAGCGAGGGCATACTTGGGCACGCCCACGCCGTAGCAGTACTCCACTGGGGTGACGGCCAGTTGAGCGCCTTGCTCAGTGTATGTCTGCCCGGTTTCTTAAGCGATTGAGATAGACCATCTCTTGGGAGGGACTCTTCACCGTGCGACGCGTGACACTAAAGGACATAGCAGCCCGGGCGGGTGTCTCGGTGACTGCGGTATCGAGAGCGCTCAATGGGCACAAGGACATCGCGGAGGATACGCGGGTTCGAATCAAGGAACTTGCCCGGTCGCTCAACTACCAGCCAAACATCGTAGCAAGGAGCCTCGTCACCCAGCGCAGCAGGGCTATAGGCCTGTTTCTCCTGGGGCGTGAAAAAGGCCAGGGGTTTTCCCACCCCTTCTCCGGGCAGATCATAAACGGCATGCTCGACAAGCTCACTGAGAACGGCTACGACCTCATAGTCTTCAACGTCAACAGAGCACCACGCTCGGGCGAGCCCTCCTATCTGGACCTGTGCAGGCGCCGGAACGTTGAAGGCGCTTTCTTCATGGGCCTTCGCCTGGACGATCCGTGGTTGCCGGAGCTCAAGAACAGCTCGATTCCAGTTGTTGCGCTTGACATGCCGCTTGCCGGGCAGAGGGCGTTCTCGGTTGGGTGTGATAACGTCTCCGGTGCGTACGCCGCAGTCCGTTACCTGATTGAGCTCGGGCACTCCAAGATAGGCATGATCAACGGGCACGCCCAGGCGGCGGTCAGCTTCGACAGGCAGGAAGGCTACAAGGCTGCGCTGGTCGACTCAGGCCTTCCATACGACCCCAGGCTCGTAGTTGAAGGCAACTTCGATATGGAGACTGGACGAGCTGCGTTTGCTAGGCTTCTCGCGGCAGCCCCCGAAGTAACAGCAGTGTTCGCGGCATCGGACCTGATGGCTTTCGGTGTGCTCAAGGAGGCTGCCGAGCGCGGAATCCGGGTACCCGACGACCTCTCGGTAATCGGGTTCGACAACATCGACATGTCCTCGATGGCGTCCCCGCCCCTCACGACCATGAGCCAGCCTCGGTACGAGCTAGGCCAGACGGTCGGAGAGATGTTCGTGTCGGCATGTAATGGAAAGATGCCATTGTCGACAGTACTTCTCAAAGCGGATCTCATTGTGCGCAACTCGACTGCGAGCCCAAATCAGAGACTGAGGAGGTGAGACGGCGGTCCCGTTTTGGGGAGACCGTGAGTCCGGGCGGGGGCTGGCCGCCGGGCCAGAAGGGGCGGGATCCCTCGCTCAAACCAGATCTATAAGGGAGGCATGTCTGAGATGAAACGCAACATCGTGTTTTCCCTGGTTCTACTCGCGGCGCTCTTGGGAACCACCACGACGTTCCACGCAGCCGACGTGGAAATCCGGGTCGCGGGGTTCGGCGGAAACGATGTCGCCATCGTCGAGGAGCTTCTGGCCAGGTTCGTCCAACCGAAGCTGAAAGGGATCAAGGTAGTCTACGAGCCTATCGCGGACGCTTACGACAAGTGGATCGTCAACTCGCTGTCGGCGGGAACCGGCCCGGACCTCTTCTACGTGGATATCTTCTGGTCGCAGGGCTTGTTCTCCTCGGGTGCGGTGGAGCCGCTCGACGCCTACCTCGCCAAGTCTGCGGTCCTCAAGAAGGAGGAGATCGTTCCGTCTCTGCTCCAGGCTTTCACCTACAGGGGCAAGATCTACGGCATCCCCAAGGACTTCAACACCCTCGCCGTCTTCTACAACAAAGACATCTTCGACCTCGCCCGGGTCCCTTACCCGGATGCGAAGGACGACTGGAACACCTTCTCCGATAAGCTCGCGCGCGTCAAGGCAGCGGTGCCGGAGGTGTACGGAATCGCCGTCCCTCCAGACTACGCCCGGTTCGGAGCGTTCGCCCACGCCGCCGGGTTCCGGGCGTTTGACGAAAAAGGCAAGACGAATGTGAACGTCCCCACGTTCAAGGATGCATTCAACTACTACACGGGCCTCGTCAAGAAGGGAATCGGGGTCATGCCGGCAGACATCGGGCAGGGCTGGGGCGGAGGCGCGTTCCAGGCGGAGAAAGTAGCCGTGGCGCTCGAGGGTGCGTGGATGATCGGATTCCTGAGGGACCAGGCCCCTAACCTCAACTACGGGACGACGCTCATCCCCAAGAACCCCAAGACCGGGCAGCGAGGGAACTTCATCTTCACAGTATCCTGGTCCATGAGCGCAGCCTCCAAACACAAGGACGAGGCGTTTAGGGTCCTCGAGCTTCTGACCAGCCCCGAGGCGCAGCAATGGGTTCTCGAGCGCGGGCTCGCGCTTCCGTCCCGCGCGGCGCTGGTCGACAATCCTTACTTCAGGAAGGCCGACAAGGAGGCCATTGCGAACCGTACCGTCTTCGAGGGCGCGTCCGACGGCAATGTGGTGCCCTACGAATTCGGCGCATACGGTGGAGACTGGATGACTCCGATCAACCAGGCCTTAAACGCGGTCATGAGTGGTCAGCAGACCGTCGAGAAAGCCTTAGACGAGGCACAGAAGCGCTTCGACGCCCTGGTGAAGTAGGAGCGAGCACGGTCGGAGGCAGATGGGATGACCAAAGCGGCCGGCTCGCTGCAGTGTGGGTTTCCGGCACATCCCGCGCGGCGAAGCCGACCGCTTGCCCCGGCCTCCTCCCCTGGTACCTCTCCACATCTTCAAAGGGGGCGAGAACTTGAGGCCATCGCGGTGGTCCGTTCTGGAGGAGAGGCTATCCCCCTACATCTTGCTGGCGCCGTTTCTGTTCTTCATTCTGGTGTTCTTCGGGTACGCGTTTGCGCGGGCGCTTTACTTCAGCTTCACTGACTACAACCTGTTCACGAAGCCCACTTGGATCTGGTTTCGGAACTACGCGAATCTCTTTCGAGACTATCAGTTCGGAAGGGCCTTTAAGAACTCCGTTACCTTTGCCGTCTTGGTCACCTTCACTCAGACCGCCCTTGGGCTAGCGCTTGCGGTGTTCATGAACCAAAGGATCCGCGGGATCCACTTCTTCAGGGCCGCGTACTACATGCCGAGCGTCACCTCGAGCGTGGTGATTACGCTCATCTTCATGTGGCTTTACCAACGCATGGGCTTGATCAACTTCCTTGCGACGAAGGTGATGGAGCACAGGGTCGGCATCGGACTGTTCTTCGCTGTGTTCGCCGCAGCCCAGACAGGCCTCGTGCGATGGGAACGCGCGCACAAGAGACCGGCCGGCGCCCTTGAGCCAAGCCTCTTGCTGGTGTCTGCCTGCGCAGCCGCTGTCGTTGTATGGGTCCTGGCCTTCGCCGGGGTGGTCCGGCCCGACTCTGCGGTGCAGCCGATCAGGACCATCTGGCTGAATACCCGGCAGACGTTCCCACAGTGGGCCGGGGCTCTTGGGTTCCCCGTTCCCCTGGGGGCGATAATGATCCTGAACATCTGGACGACCGCGCCCACGATGATGCTGCTTTTCCTCGCGGGCCTACAGGACATCCCGAGGGAGTTATATGAGGCGGCCGCGGTGGACGGGGCGACCGGGCTTGCGTCCTTTCGGCACATAACCCTGCCTTGCCTGCGCCACGTGACCTTCCTCGTACTCACTATGGGTTTGATCTCGACGCTTCAGATGTTCGACCAGGTCGCGATCGTGGGAGACCAGGCTCCGCTTGAGTCCATCATCACCCTCGCCTACTACGTCTACCACAATGCTTTCCCGGGCTCGGCGGTGCCCCGCATCGGCATGGCGTCCGCGGCTGCGATGATCTTGGCAGTGTTCACGCTCGTCCTGGTGCTCGTCCAGAAGCGCATAACACGGGCCTAACTGGGAGGGAGCAAGCGCATGTCAGTAACGGAGCGGCAGGTCGCCGCCGGAAACCGCACCCTAGCTGCGGATCCCAGGCGGTGGGAGCTCGGGAGGGCGCGTTGGGCGCGGGCAGCGGCTGTCTACGTGATGCTTCTGGCGTTTTCATTCCTTTTCACCGGGCCGTTCTTGTTTGCCGTGCTGAGCAGCCTCAAAGACAATCCCACCGAGTGGCCGCCCAGGCTCGATCCGCCACAGCTCTCCCCGGTGAACTGGGGCGCTGCGTGGAGACTCGGGCGCACGGGGGGCGGAGGCGGGTTCTTCGGCGCCTTTGCCCCGGGAGCAGTCGTGCCGTTCAGAGTTACCTACGAGCTTGAAGAGGGAGAAACAGCTGTGCCGCCCATTGTTACTGTTCCAAGGCGCGTGGCCGGCGCCGGGGCGGCGGCGCTGCGTCTTGAGCCGTTCGCGGCGGACGCGGCGAAAGTGAGCGAGCCCCGGGAGGTCGGACGGGAAGCTGTCGGAAGCACGACTCACGTGACCTACGAATTCGAGATATCCCATACTGGGACCATGACCTACAACAAGCTCCCCCTGGATGTGGAAGTCCCGCTCTACCAGAAATTCGTGAAGGCCACGCTGTCCCCGAACCGAATCGAGCGACTCGGCAGAGTCCAGAGCTGGAACAACATAACAGGCGGCCTGATCCCCTACGTGTTCCAGAACTACAACCGGGTTTTCAGGGAGAACTACAGCAGGTCAACCGGGAGGAGCTTGTTTCTCACCTGGATCAGGAACTCGTTGCTTGTCGCCGCGGTCAGGGTTCTGACGACCCTCTTGATCGCGTCGATGGCCGGCTACGCCCTCGCCAGGCTGAGATTCCGCGGGAGGCAAGCTCTCTTCGTCCTCACGCTTTTCTCCATGATGATTCCCGGCCAGGTCACCTTCATTTCAAACTACCTTGTGCTTCGCGATGGCATATTCGGCCTCTCGAGGCTGTTCGGAGCGGGATCGCTTCTCAATACGTGGCCCGGCTTTCTCATCTCGACGATGGTCGGCGGTAGCGCGGTCTTCATCATGAAGCAGTTCTTCGAAGGCCTGCCGAAGGATCTGGAGGAGTCCGCCAGAATCGACGGCGCGACTACGATTCAGACCTTCTTCAGGATCATGTTGCCCTTGTCAAAACCCGCGCTCGGCGCGCTCGCGATTCTCACGTTCCAGGGAGCGTGGAACGAGTTCTTCTGGCCGTTGATTGTTCTCACTTCGCCCCAGGATCGATACACCCTCACGATAGGGTTGCTCAACTTCAGAAGCAGCTACGCGGTGGCTTTCGATTGGGGGCCAATGCTTGCGGGGGCAGTCGTTTCTGCTCTGCCCATTATCGTGCTGTTCGTGGTGTTTCAGAGGTACTTCGTGGAGGGGATAAGCTTCACGGGGATCAAGGGGTAGTGTCGGCTGTGCGGGACGGCGTCGCGACGCCCAAGGCCCCCGGCCTAGGCCCCCAGCATGAATTCTACCGTCTCTCCTAGACCCACCTGCCGAACGACGCCCTCACATTCGATCAGCAGCGTCGGGGCGGCCTGGCCAGGCGCGGCCTCGTCCGCCGCGGCCCAGTCCGCCGCTGCAGCATGGTCCGCCACGGCATGGTCCGGGCCAGACCGTTTCGCTCCCGCCCGGTCCGCGCGCCCGCCGACGGCGACTTTGACTCTCTCGCGCGTGACAGCCAGAGTCATGGGAATTCCCCGATACTTGATCGGCGCCTCAATGCGGTCCCACCCGCTGGGAAGACAAGGTCTGATCCTAACCCCTCCGTTCAGGGGCTCGACACCTGCGAACCCAAACACGAACGCCTGCCATATCCCGCCGAGGTTAGCTGAGTGTATCCCCGCAGCATTGTTGCCCATCCTGTCGGCGAGGTCGAGGGCGACGCTCTTCTGCAAATAGCGATAGCCGTCGTCGGGACGGGCCAGGCGGCACGCTGCAACGGCGTGCGCGGAAGGGCTCAAAGAGGAGGCGTGAGTAGTCCGGGGCTCGTAATAGGACCAGTTAGCCTCCCAGACCGAAGCACCGTATAGGTCCGGCAGAAGGTTCATGAGCATAATGACATCAGCCTGCTTGATCAGGGTGGTCCTGGAGACGCCCTCATGGCCCAGGAAGACGTCGATTGGGAGGCCGCCCGTGTCGATCGACGCGAGGTCGATGTCTTCAAGCCTGTGGTAGCCTTCGAACTGCTCGATCACGTTGGTGACCGCGTCCGGTCGAGGCAGGTATATCAAACTGGATATGCGCTTCATCTCCGCAATCACGGTATCGTCAATCCGCAGGCGCCTCGAGAGCGCTTCCCATCGGTCGGGCCGGTGGGCACGCAGACGCCCGGCGATGTCAACCGCCTTTTCGATATTCCATTTTGCCATGTAGTTGGTGAAGGCGTTGTTGTCGATGTTGTCGTGAAACTCGTCGGGGCCGATTACCCGGAGGTATTCATAGCGGTCTCTCCCACTATTCCAGACGGCACGGCTCATCCAAAAGAGAGCGGTCTCAAGGATGATCTCCGCGCCGTGCTCAAAAAGAAACTCCTCGTCCCCCGTCCATCGGTAGTAGTTCCAGACCGCGTAGGAGATGTCCGCAGTGACGTGGTCCTCGGTATCGCCGCACCATATGCGAATTCGCTCCCCAGTCACCGGATGAGGCTCCGTCCATGTGGGAGTTGTCTCATCACCCGTGTCAGCGCTCTCCCACGCGTACATCGCGCCCAGATACCCCCGTTGCAGGGCCTTTCGCCGAGCGCCGGCCAGAGTGTGCACCCGGTACATGAGAAGGTTCCTGGCGATCGCGGGGAAATTCACAATGAAGAAAGGCAGGATGAAGATCTCAGTGTCCCAAAAGACGTGGCCCTTGTAGCCCTCCCCGTGCAACGACTTGGCGGCGATGCTTACGCGCTCGTCTGTCTCTGACGCAGCTGCCATCGTGTGGAAGAGCGCGAACCTGATTGCCGCCTGGTCGAAGTCCGGGCCGACCACGCGAACGTCCGATTCCGCCCATCTTGCAGCCCATCGCCGTGAATGCAGCGAGAGGCAGACATCGAACCCGCTCGCGGCCGCACGCGAAGAGCGATTCCGCGCAGCCGCAGCAAGGGACGCCAAGGCTGCCGGTGAGGGGAGCGGGGCGGAACACGACGAGGAAAGCGGCGAAGGAGGCGTCGGCGGTGTCGGCTCATTCGTTGTGTCCCTCGAGGTGAAGACGGCGACGTACTTCTCTAAGGTCACCGAGTCGCCCTGAGCGAGATCGATCTCGAAGTCGTGTCCGGCACGGACTCCGTCTGAAATCACCGCGGTTGGAGATAGGTGGGCTTGCCCCGACTTGGTGAGCAGTGAGACACGGTTGATCCCGGCCATGACGATCCAGTGCCCGGAATGCAGGGTGGCAGCGGTTATCATCATCCCGCCGTCAGGCGAGGCGTGCGTCTCCTCGGTTCTGACGCGCTGCGCACCGGAATTGCAGACGTCACCGTTCAGCCTGGAGCTGAGCAGGATCCGCCCTGTGCCATGCTCCATCGTAACACGGTATCTCATGCACACGAGGTGATAATCGTCAATGGACGCAAACCGTTCGCTATCGACCCTGACCACCCGGTTCTCACCGTCAGAGTATCGATATGTTCGGGACAGTGCCCCCCGGGCCATGTCGAGGGTGCGGGAGTAGTTGTGGACCTTGGCTGGATCCGCCGAGACCGGCTGCCCCTCGATAGACAGCCCGACTGATAACCAGTCCGGCGCAACCACAAGTTCCGTGACCTTCCCCGGGGGTTGATCGAACACCCCGGCGACGAAAGTGGCGGGTTTTCCGGTGTAGAGGCCATCTTCGTGAGCGCCGCGGGTCCCAAGGTAGCCGTTGGCTACCGTGAAGATGGTCTCGTAGGACGCCGCATTCTGGGAACCGCACCGGGTTTCCGTGATAGCCCAGTTGGACGCGGTGGGGTGAACCATCATGGGTGGTTCCGCAAACGGCGACGCCCCAGCCCGCCAGAGCCGCATCTGTTCATCTATGATACCAATGAACCCGTCGGCGCCTCCGCCCATGTGGCAAACGCCTTCCGGGACGCCATTAGGCTCCATGCCAACGCTCACGTAGGTCGCGCCCTTCGCGGCGGGCACAGCCATCTTCGCGTCGCTTCCTTCGAATCCGCCCACAGGCCCGAATTCGTCCCCGATGAAGAGCACATCTCCCGGATCGATCCCGTTCGGGCGAGCGACGTAGTTCATTAGGTAATCCGCTGAATCAGCTTTGTCCGTGAGGCCGAATTCGATGTGCTTCACATCGGTGGTGATCTTGGCGTCGAGGCCAACTTCCTTGCACCAGGCGACGACCGTGTCTACCACCCTCCTGATCCCCGGGATCCCGGCCGCGCGAAGCCGCGCCTCCACCGCAGACAGGAGCTCCGCTATGGACTCCTTCTTCGGATCCGCCCACTCGGGGACAGGGATGATGTCAAGTTTGCGCCTGTTCATGCGGTTTCTGACGACATCGGTGGCGAGGCCATAGCGCTCATCCAATTCCCGCTGAACCCTTGCGCCGACCTCGTCCAGGAGGGCGTTTTCGCGTTCCGTGGCCACCCGCGCGTGCAAGCGTACAACCTCGCCTCGCTCGTTGAACCCGTACACTTCCGACCCCCGGTTCACGCACGCGAGCAACCGGCCCTTGACTCTCGGGTTAACCTTGGAGAAGAACTGCGCATCGATGTTGTCGAAGTTCGTGCCCGTGATCACCGCGAGCCAGATCCCGCGTCCCAGCAGAACCTCCAGACGCCACAGGATTTCGTCGACAGGCGCTTGCCTGGAGGAAACGGCCGTGCCGTCCCAGTCGAACACAATCATCCTATACCGTCGGTTCAAGAAGTCACGGCAGCTCATCTTTCGACCCCCAAGGCGCGGGCTGGCCCGGCTCGCCTCACCTAACTGGGCCCGACTCAATAAGTCAATTCTCAACACATCAACCCAGAACCGAAACTGCGCTTAATCGTAAAAGGTGGCTGGACGCCCGCTCGCGCGGGCATCAGGGCCCCGTCCCGGTCTATGAACCAACGAAGGCCTGCCGGGCAAGGTCTTGTCACACGGCCAGAATTCGATATGAGCCCTGGATTTCCTCCCCTGAAAAGGACAAGTAGCGCAAACGTTTAAGCGAAGTCACTTGTTTGGGCATGAGTGATCATGCTGCGATGGCCCTGAGGATAGCGATCGGTTCGATACATCCGCGATCCAATTGCGCAAGAGGGCTGTAGTCCGTGTCACAAACTGTGCGGAGTGCCCATCCAGAGGGGAGTGCACCGGCGCTGCGGCAGGCCGCGCGATAACGATTCACCCCTACGAGCGCGAAATCGCGGCGGAACGCAAGAGGCAAGCGACGCCGGAGTTCCGGGAATTCTACGCCAAACGCGCCGACGGGGAAAGGGTCATAAGCCATCTGACACGGCACGGGGCCAGACAGGGAAGGTTCATCGGGATCTTGAAAGTGTGGCGCCAGGCGGTTCTTGCGGCCCTCAACCACAACATCAAGGGCTTTGTCAGACGGACGGCGGCCGCCGCATAGCGGCGTCAAGGGAGTAGTGTCGGCTCCGGGCGAAAAAGGAGGCGAAACAGATAGGCACCCCAGGCTTCAGGGCCCATTAAGTTTCGGAAGGCACCCGACTGCCGTCAGGGAGTTTCACAACGATGACAGCATCAAACGAATCGAGGAGCATCCGCGCTGTAGGCCGCTTTGTTGTTCTCTTACCCGGGATGGGCAGCTCTTCACCGGTAGATTCAGCATGGCGCCTTGCTCGGCGCTGGATGATCGCACGAACTACGGCGGCGAGGAGCGCTACGTATGCAAGTGCTTCCAGCCGTTCAGGCTTCTTGACGAACATGGGCCTACGAACTCTGGTTCCTTGATAGCCTTGAATTGCAGTTCAACGGCTGTTTGCTCCTTGTAGTCGCGAAGCACTCTCGTGGCCGTGCATCCCTCTGAATCGAGTATGTTAGTGATCAGGACAAAGCAAGATGCCCTGAGCTTCAAATCTTCATACTCTTGCTCCTTGAGCCTGCCCACCTTTGCACTAACCCTGTACATGACCCTGGTAGGGGCGGGTTCGCCTTTCAGGGGCCTGCCCGGCCTGGCTCTTCTCAGAACCTGTTCCTCAGCTTGCACGTCTCCCGAGATCTCGTATAGCAAATCACGATTCTCGCGTTTGATCTTCTCAAGAGCTACCCTAGCATCAGGCTCGCAAGCGAACTCCACGGCACAGACCTGCTTGAGCTTCGCTTCAAGCTCATCGCGTTGTTTGAGCAAGTTCTTCTCAAGAGTGTTGGCTTTCCTCTTATCGAGGCTGGTTGAATGCACGACAATGAGCCTGTATTGCCTGGCACCGGTTTCAGTAGCGATGTCCATGGTGTACTCTTTGCACTTGTAGAACGCCGAATCGCGCTTTGGATTCTGGGTGAGAATCCCGATGTCGACCCAGTCTCCCTCTGACCAGGCTCTGTCCTTGGCTTCTTGTTCCTGCTTGAATGTTGCGGGCAGCCTAGAGATGAACCTGATGCCTTTGCCCGCTATGATATCAAGGTTGTCCTTCGTCGCCACGGCGGAATCGGCCACATATACCAGCTCGGTCAGGTTGTTGGTGAATTGTTCTACCAGTTCTTCAATTACTCGCCTGTTCCACACCTTATCCGACTCGTTCCCGTCCATAGCTTCGCCGACCAGGGGTATGCCTTCTGCGTTCACTACCAGGCCATAGTTGAACTGCTTAGGGTCTGGTCTGTGATCTCGGCTGTACCCACGCGTCACATGAAATGCATCGCCATCAGGCGAACTATCGTCATAGAGGCCTTTTACCGCCCATGATGTGGTGTCAGCGCGCACCACATCGAACTTCACGTCTTCTCGCAGAGCCGCCCTCATTGCCGCAGCTCCAAACACTTTCTTGGGGCCAGCCTCAAAAACCTTGTCCAGGGTTCGGCCCAACACGGAGTCGTTGAAGTCCCCAGCCGTGGCTTCAGCTCCAAATAGAACGGGAACATCCTGCAGCTCATAGAACTCATCCACTCGGTAGAGTGCGGTACGCCCCATCAGGATGTTGATGAGCATGGCAAGAACGTGCGTGCCCGGCGGATGCTTGCACTGCTTCGGATCCCATTTCACCAGGCTGTCGATGGTTTCAACTATTTCAAGCTCTCTAATGACCTGGCCGATCATAGCCCCTGCTCCAGCTGAAAACGCCCTTAGTGGCAACGTACTCGCCTCCCACGTTGACCATGCAACAATCACGCGAAAAGTACAAGGAAGCTGTTGCCACTTGCAGGCCCGTCAACCGACTGAAAAAACCTCTACTCCTATGTCATCAAAGGTGCTGAATATGGGTTCTACCCATACAGTCCCATTGTATAGCTCTCAAAGAGCGTGGCGCGCTCCCGTGAGCTTGTTTTCCGGGCACGTTCCTAGGCGACCCAACAGTCGCCGACGCCATCATGGACCGGCTGGTACATGGTGCCCACAAACTGGTACTGTGCGGTGAGTCGATGAGAAGGACGCTCGCCCCTCCGGCGAGCTAAGGGGAAACCGTCTCAGAGCGCCGGGAAAGAGGTAAATGCAAATGCCCTTGTTTCTATGTAGATCTCCGCCCAAGGATCCCGGGGCAGCTGCACCCTTTACATTCCAATACTGGAAGTGCTACATTCGAGATGTCCCGCGTCGCTTTGCTCCGATGGGTGGCCGAATCCTGTCGGAACAGGTGGCTGGATCCTGTCGCAACACCCGGCCGGATTGAAGCGGAATAGCCGGCCGGATCCTGTCGTAACACGTGGCCGAATTGATCGGAATACGCATCTCCGGTGTGAACGTGCACACCGCTTGGTGCTCTGCAGTTCATGAGGCCAACCATAGGAACTGCATAGATCCGTGGATTCGGAAGCCCTTGGTCCCGCTAGTAGGCGAGGCCAGGGGCTTTGTTCAGCCGACCAGCAATAGCAGATTGGGCACCGAGAGTTTGTAGGCAACATCAGTCAGACTATCCTACATTCGACTCCAGCAGCGACAACTACTTCCCTGAGCCGCGCGACCGTCTCCGGCGCCGGCGGTTCCACGTGATCCAGGGTGTAGACCTTTCCGAACCTTCGGTACTTGGCAACGCCGAGTCTGTGATACGGAAGAATCTCGACGCGCACAAGAGACTGAATGCTCCTCGCGGCGCGCGCAGTTGCGGCCATGTTCTCCTCGGAGTCATTGTAACCTGTGACCAACGGCACCCGCACCACGGTTGGCTTGGCAAGATCGGACAGCGCTCTCGCAACCTCAAAGACCATGTCGTTTCCGGACCCAGTGGCCTCCTCACACAGGTTCGAGACTATGTGCTTCATGTCGAGGAACACAAAGTCCGCGAGCTCAACCACCTGCCGCCATTCCGGATGGACTGAGACTCCGGAAGTCTCTATGCAGGTCCCGATATCCCGCTCCTTGCACATGTTAAGTATCTCAGCGGCGAATTCCACTTGAAAAAGCGGATCGCCGCCGCTCAGTGTGACGCCTCCGCCGGATCGCTTATAGAACGGCAGGTCCCTTAGTACCTCTTGGACTATCTCTCCTGCCGTGACAACCCGTCCGACCTTCTTCCGAGCCCCCGTCAAACACACCTGGGCGCACTCGAAATCCGTGCACTGGAGGCACGCATCGCTCCTCACTTCGTTTCCTGCGTTCGGGCAGACGGCGGCACATCGGCCGCACCCAATACAGTCCGCAGGCTCGAAGCACAACTCTGGCTTGATCTCCTGCCCTTCCGGGTTGGAGCACCACTTGCACCTGAGAAGGCACCCCTTGAGGAAGATCACAGTCCGTATGCCGGGCCCATCATGAACAGCATACCTCTCCACGTTGAAAACGACTCCGCGTCTCAATTGCCCGATTCCTTTCAGCGGCATTCCATAACTAGTTGGTCTCTACATGAACCCAAACAGTCTCGGAAGGAACAGCGAGATTCCAGGTATGAACGTTATCATCAAGATCAGCGCCAGAGCGGGTATGAAGAATACGAGGATGTCTTTCATAAGCCCCGGCAGCGGCTCCTTTGATATTGCGCAAGCCGAGTACAGGACAGTCCCAACCGGCGGCGTGACAAGCCCCAACAGGCAGACTGAAGTGAAGTAGGCCGCAAGATGGTAAGGGTGAATGCCTGCGGGGCCTAGGATCGAGGTTGCGATGGGGGCGAGAAGGACCATGATCGCGCTGTCGTCCATGAAGCACCCGAGTATGACCAGCAAAACCCCTGTCAGAAGCAACAACAGGTACTTGTTTGAAGTGAGCAGCAGTGCCGCTCTGGCGATCGCCTTGACGGATCCAGTGATCGTCAGAGCGTAGCTTAGCGCAAAGGACGCGCACACGAGGAACATGACCACCGCAGTAACACACGCTGCGCGGTACATCGTTCTCCGAACTTGTCCGAAGCTGGTGAGAGTCTTGTAGTACAAGGCCCCGAGAAGCAAAGACGCCACGATTCCTATGGCGCCCGCCTCAGTGGGAGTGGCGATTCCCAGGTATATCGATCCAAGCACGCATAGCGGGACGATTCCCGCAGGAAGCGCCTTCAGGAATGCCCTGACCAGCTCAGCTCGGGTAGCCGCCCGGTCGCCGCCGCCGTACCCTCTCATGCGGCTCACAATCACTGTGGTCACGCTAAGCAACGCAAGATAAAGCAGGCCCACGCCCGCGGTGGCGACCCACACCCCGAGCACGGGAAGCCCGACGATCACCGCGTAGACTAATCCTGAGATGCTGGGAGGAATGAGAGATCCAAGGATTCCGGAGTAGGCGATCAGGGCCGTTGAGAACCTGGAGCTATACCCTCTTCTAATCATCTGCGGATACATCACGCTTCCGACCGCGCTCGCGGTGCCCACAGCCGATCCAGTGAGAGGACCGCACGCCGCGCTCGAGAGGGTCGTCACGAGTCCGAGTCCGCCTTTGGTCCTTCCGATCGCCAGGTTGAAGAAATCCACTATGTAGTCCGCCTGTTTCGTCTCGTTCATCAGGATCCCGAGGGTCACAAACAGGAAGATGGCAAGCAGCGAGAAGGAGAACCCGCTCAGCAGCCGGCTGAAAGTCAGCACCAGGGCCCCCGCGCCCTGCCCGCTCACGAGAATGAAGACTAGGCTCGTCAGAAGCATCCCATGTGATATCGGAAGGCCAGCGAGGATCGCAAGAACGAAAATCCCGAGGACAATCAGGGAGTCTGTCGCCATTCTCTACACCCCTTCGGCGAGCGCTTTTCGGAGGTCAACTGCCTGGCGTAACTCGCGAACCGCTGGCCGTAGCGAATCGTCATAGCCGCAAATCCTAGAAACAAGCTGAGTCCGAATATGACCCTGTTGGGAATCCGGAGGTACACTGTGCTGCCGGAGTTCCTCATGGTTATCTGCAGTCCGTAGTACACGCCGAGAGCGGATATCAACGTGCAAACCAGTGACAGAGACGCCTCGTAGGCAAGCTTGGCGCGACCTTTGAGCGCGTTCGTAACGAGCTCCAACTTGAGGTGCTCGTTGTCCCTAACGAGCCTGCTCGCTCCCCAGAACACCAACATCATATAGAGAAACTGCACGATCTCCTCATACCAGGGCAGAGGCACCTTTATGAAGTATCTGTTGATCGACTCCCCCGCGGTAAGAAGTGTGATCGCAAGCGCCGAAACCTCCATCACAGTCTCCTCTGTCCACGAGAGGATATCCAACGGTCTCCTCGAGCGCGAGGTCCCTGTCACGCCGATCATCCCCGTCCTTTACATCGGTGAATCTCTCCGGAAGGCGGGAGACTGGGCTGCTCCGAACGCCGAGTCATCGAGCGCGGCAGCCCAGTCTCAGGCGCATTCAAATGACTATTTCTTGGCAAGCCAATCCGCGATTATCCGGTCGGTCTTGGCCAGTTCCTTGAGAACATCCATCCCAATGTTGTTCCCATACGTGTCGAGCAGCTTGGGCAACGCTGCCGCTCGCATCTCCTCGCGCTGCTTGTCGGTTAGGTGAACCATCTGCTTTGTCTTCTCGGGCAGAACGTTCTGCAGGAGCATCTCGCTCGCCCCCATACCCCACTGAGCAGCGATGTACCCGGAGCTGATCGCGCACTCCCGCATTACGCTTCTGTACTGTTCCGGGAGTCTGGCCCACTTTCCCTTATCCATGATTATCGCCATGGTAATGGTGTAGTGGCTGGTTCCAAGCCAGTACGGGGCGACTTCGTAGTAGCGGTTCTCGAAGTATATCGAAGGAGAGTTCTCCATCGCGTCGATGGTGCCCATCTGAAGGGCGGTATAGCACTCACCATAGGGAAGCGGCGTAACCACGGTTCCTACTGCCTTGAAGCCGTCCACCTGAGGACGACTTCCCATCGTTCGCATCTTTATGCCCTTGAGCTCTGCGGGAGACTTGACAGGCTTGCGCGCGAACACGTCTCTCCGCCCTAGCGGGGAGATCGAGAGGACCTCGAAACCTGCATCCTTGCTGGCCTGAGCGAGCATTTTAGCCACCATGGGAGTGAGCTTGGTCCGGTCCTCGAAAGTACTTGCTATCTGCGCAGGCAGGCTTTTGAAGAGGAAAGGCACATCGTAGGTGTAGAGACTGGTGGTATATGTACCCATGTTGCTGGTCGCCGTAAGCGCCATGTCGAGCGCGCCCAGCTGGACATTGCGGACATAGTCTTCCTCGCTTCCGCCCCATTCCCCGTTTAAATGAAGGATTATCTTGACCGCTCCGCCGGTCATCTCCTCAACCGACCTGGCGAAGATCATCGCCCAGATGCCGCCTTCGCCCCAGAACGGATCTGCGCAGGGAAGGTGGAATTCGTATTTGGGCTCCGCGGCCAATCCCGCCAAGGGCGCGCCTACTGTAAGAACGAGACAACAGCACAACAACAACGTGACGAGACTTGTCATCTTCCCCAGTGTCCTCATGGTAGTCCTCCCTTTCTTCATATGCACTGCTCGACTCCTAGGTCAAATGCTCAGTTCTTTGGATTATCTGGTCCTGCAAGGCACGGTCGAGCGAGATGAACTGGGCGCTGTAGCCCGCTACCTTGACGATGAGATCCCTGTACAGGTCAGGCTCAGCCTGTGCAGCTTTTAGCTTATCCGCGGAGACTATGTTGAACTGAACCTGCCACCCTGAGAGGTCTACAAGGTAGGTCTTTATTAGGGCTATGAGTTTGGACAGCCCTTCTCCAGCGACTGCGGTGGGGTGGAACTTGAGATTGAGAAGGTTTCCGTTAAGACAGCGGGATTGATCGATCTTGCTTACGGATAGTGTAACAGCAGTGGGACCATTCACGTCAGTTCCGGCCTGCGGAGAGAGGTTGTCGGCCAGAGCCTCGCCCGCCCGTCTTCCGTCCGGGGTGGCGCCCGTCGCGCGCCCTTCGGGCACATTAGCGGTAAGCCCCTGGAATGAGACGCCGAATACACCTCCCCTCCACGGCGGGTCGTGTCGCCTCACCTCCTCAGTGAATACCTTAGCTACTTGGGCGGCCATAGAGTCGACGTCTTCCTGGTCATTTCCGTACTTGGAGGACTTGTAGAGAATCTGGCGGATCCGTTCGCCGTCGGGTCCAGCGAAGTCACTTAAGAGGGCCTGGTGAACCGCCGCGGCTGTCAGAGCCTTATCGTCGAACACCTGCTTCTTCAAGGCGTAGAGAGCATTCGCCACATTCGGGAGACCGTGGCCCTGGACGATCGTGTTCGTTTCATTCGGTCCCCCTCCTTCGCTCATGTCCTTGCCCATCTCGATCCTGAATGCGAGAAGCGACGACGTGTAGGGCGATGGGTAGTATATAGTGTCGAGGTAAGAGGTGATGTTGTTAAGCGCAGGCACGAATGCAGCGTAGTAGCTTAGTTGTTCTCGGAATGCGGCAAAGACCTCATCGAAGGACTCGAAGTCGCCGAGGCTGCCTTGGACCGGATGTAGGCCTAGCTTAGTCGCTGGGTCTACGCCGCCGTTCAAGCTCATCTCGAGGATCTTAGGAAGATTGAGGTAGGTGCTGGAGCCAGTATGGCTGACGTGTTTCCCAGGTACCACGGGTTCGGAACATGCGATTATGGCGTGGTTTCGCGCATCGTCCAGAGGGATGCCTGCATCGGTCATGGCCCCGATGATAGCTCTGTCCCCAAAGAACGATGGTAGGCCTCCCCCGTGTTTCACCAAGGCTTCGCCGGCCTTCATGAGGAATTCGTGCGGGGAGCCCTCATGGACCCTTACCACAACAACAGGCTCAGGAAGCCGCATTTGCGCCGTCACATCGAGAATGGCGTAGCTGAGTTCATTGGTGGCGTCCCGTCCTTCGGCAGTCTGGCCCCCCACAGTTATAGCCTGAAACGTCGGGTAGCCGGACTTGTACTGGGTCTCGGGCCACGGGCGGATCTTTTTGATCTCGCAGACTTTGACGAAGAAACAGCCTAGTAACTCAAGAACCCGTTCGGATGTGAGTTTCCCGGATTCCATATCCGCCTTGTAGTAGGGGTACAGGTACTGGTCCATCCTCCCAAGGCCGACGGAGTGACCATTGCTCTCCATCCAAAGAAGCATGTGCGCGAACCATGTCGCCTGCAAGGCTTCATGGAAAGACCGGGCAGGGTGTTCAGGGACCCTTTCGCATACAGCCGCGATGGCCTCAAGCTCCTTGCGCCGCTCCGGCTCGTGCTCTCGTGCGGCAAGCCTGGACGCCTCGTTGGAGTAGCGCTTGGAGAACGCTATTGCCGCCTTGAGGCACGTGATCACTGCCCTAAGGAATAGACGGCGCGAGGGACCCTCGTGGGTCCCGAGGTGGGTCCCGGACAGAGCGCGCTCGGCCTCATCAAGTAGACCTTTCATGCCAACGTTCAGTACCCGCTCATAGTCCACCACCACGTGGCCGTCTCCGGAAGCCTTCCTGTAGCCAGCATAGATCACGGGCTTGATGGCGAAGGAATCAGGGTCCCATGCAGGTTTCACTTCATCGGGCAGTAGATCAGACGCAAACGCTATCGACCGGTCCTCGCGCGACCGGCCCTTCCAGTAGGGTATGACCTCGTTTCTGAGAATGCTCTTATCATCAGGACTTACGAGGTACTTGTCGAACGGCCGCTTATCGAATTCGTCGATCTCCCGTTCCAGGAATCTCACTCCGAATTCGGGGTAGAGAGGCACTCCTTTCGGGTGGGCTCCGAGACTCCCGACGATGAGCTCGCTGTCGCCGATGGGGAGAGCCTTATTGGACAGCACATGCTCAAATGCCTTGGCGACGCGCATCGCCGGATGTAGGTTCTCGGTCTCCTTGTAGCTTTCTGTTACAAGTCTTGCACGTTCTGTACAGATTTGTGGAATGTCAAAGAGACGTTGTTTCAGGGCTGCTAGGCGATGAAGACTATCAACCCCGGCCAAATCTACCGCCTCCTTCGTGACCCGGAAGGCAGCTTCGCGCCGGCCTCCCTCACCTCTTTTTCGATCTTGGCCAAGTGTTCAGCCATTAGCTTGCGCGCTTCCTCTGCGTCCCCCCTCTGAATAGCTTCAAGAATCAGCCTGTGCTGCAGAAGCGATTTCGCGGCGCTTCCAGGTATCTGATAGGTGATTTCAAGCGCGTCAGTAATTACGTCGCGTATGGCACGCACCATGGTTGTCATTACACTGTTCTTGGTAGCGTTGCAGATGGCCATATGGAAGTCGAGGTCCGCGTCTACGTACACCCTGCTAGATTCTAGCCCGCCTTCCATCTCTCCCACAGCTCTCGCCATGAGGGCGATATCGTCGGGGGTAGCGCGTCTTGCCGCCAGACCCGCATTCTCGATCTCAAGAATGCGCCTGACCTCAAGCAGTTCAAGGATAGTGCCTTGGCCCAGTAAAAGCGATGAATCGAGGAACTCGGCCATAGGCCGACTGGTATCCGCTACAGTTCGGACTCCACCGTTCGACTGGACTAGACCCTTGGCCTGTAGATGTCTGAGCGCTTCCCGGATGGACGACCGGCTGACCCCGAACTGTGCCGCGAGCTCTTCCTCCGGCCCGAGCGTATCGCCGGATCTGAGCTTTCCGGACGCAATGAGACTCGCGAGCTGATCTGCGACAGCCTCGTACTTGAAAGATGTCCTCACAGGCTGGAAGAAGTCAGGTCCGTTACTCACACGGATCCCTCCGGATATTGGACTGGAGTCGCCCTGTATGTTTGTCTGACAGTGATACTGGTTCTCCACCCGGACCCATGTTCCTGCAAGTTCGAATGAGAAATTTCATATGCTTTTAAGCAGGATTCCGAATCCCTGACAGAGAAACTCCGTTACGCCAGGACAGTCAGATTGTCAGACAGACTGCCTGGATGGGAGGAGCGTCTTATGGTTGACCCTGAGTTCCAGGTTGAGATGTTAAGGAAGATGATGCTGATACGCGGATTTGAGGAGAGGGTGAGAGACCTCTATGCGTCCGGGTACATGGCAGGCTTGGCTCACCTTTACATAGGAGAGGAAGCTGTTGCTGTCGGCGTATGCTCGGCTCTTGATCAGACCGATTTCATAACGAGCACTCATAGGGGGCACGGACACTGCATCGCCAAGGGCGGGGACGTGAGGAAGATGATGGCCGAAGTCATGGGCCGGTCGACAGGGTACTGTAAAGGGAAGGGCGGCTCCATGCACATATTCGACGTCAAGCTCGGAATCCTCGGCGCCAACGGCATTGTGGCGGGAGGCATACCCATGGCCACCGGCGCAGCCCTCGCATCCAAGCTCAAAGGATCCAGACAGGTGACGGCGTGCTTCTTTGGAGACGGCGCAACCAACCAAGGAACCTTCCATGAGAGTCTCAACATGGCAGGGCTTTGGAAGCTGCCGGTGGTCTACGTCTGCGAAAACAACCTCTATGGGATCTCCGTATCGCAGACACGTCACCAGGCCATCAAAGACGTGGCCGTCAGAGCGTCCTCTTATGGAATGCCGGGTGTCACTGTTGACGGCAACGACGTACTAGCCGTATACGACGCAGCTAAGGAGGCCGTGGAAAGAGCGAGATCCGGCGGGGGGCCCACTCTCCTCGAGTGCAAGACCTACAGGCACGGTGGACACCATTGCGGCGAACCGGGCACGGCTTATAGGCCGCAAGACGAAATAGCTGCTTGGAAGAACGCGGATCCAATAACCCGGATGGTAGACCGGCTGATCTCTTCGGGCATCCTCGAACCGAAAGACGTGCGCGAGATACAAGGGGCGGTCGATTCGCTTCTTCTCGAAGCAGTCGAGTACGCCAAAGGGAGTCCGCTGCCTGCGCCGGAGGAGGCTCTCGAAGATCTATACTCTGGCGGCCAGGGAGTTCTCTAGGAACGGAGGTGGAGACATGAGGAACATAACATACCGGCAAGCAATCAATGAGGCCCTCAAAGAGGAAATGACGCGAGATCCCAGGGTGGTCCTTCTCGGTGAAGACGTAGGGCCGTACGGCGGGAACTTCAAGGTTACCGACGGACTCTGGGCGGAGTTCGGAGATGAAAGGGTGATGGACACCCCCATCTCCGAGAATGGGATCTGCGGCGTGGGGTTAGGTCTGGCCGTGAATGGGTTCCGGCCAGTTATAGAGGTGATGTTCAGCGATTTCACTGCCAACGCCATGGACCAACTAGTGAATCAAGTTGCCAAACTCCGCTACATGTCCGGGGGGCAGCTTGAAGTGCCCATGGTGGTCAGGACGACCATAGGAGGAGGCAGATCTTCAGCGGCGCAGCATTCCCAGAGCCTGCATGCGTGGTTCTGGCACGTACCAGGCTTCCGGGTAGTCCTCCCCTCCTCTCCCTACGATGCTAAGGGCCTTCTCAAGGCAGCCATCCGGTCTAACGATCCCGTGATGTTCTTCGAGCACAAAATGGAGTACAACTTCGCAGGACCGGTGCCGGAGGAAGACTACGTGATAGAACTGGGCAAAGCCGACGTCAAGCGCGAGGGCAGAGATGTAACAGTCATTTGCACATCGTTCCTCGTCCAAAAGGCGCTCGCCGCCGCGGAGAAGCTCGCGCCGCAGGGCATAGACATCGAGGTAGTCGACCCGCGCTCCCTAAACCCCCTGGACCGGGAGACGCTCGAGGCGTCGGTTCGGAAGACCGGCAGGGTAGTGATCGCAGATGAAGGGCATATCACGTGCGGGGCCGGCGCTGAGCTTGCCGCCATCCTGGGGCACTCGTGTTTTGACTACCTGGACTCTCCCATCGAGAGGGTCGGGACCAAGGACGTCCCTATCCCGTTCAGCCCTCCCATGGAACAATTCGTAGTGCCGGGCGAGGAATCGATAATAAAGGCGGTCATGCGGACTCTCGGGAAATGACGAGGTGAGCACCTGTGGCGGTTGACATAATAATGCCCAAGCTGGGCCTTACCATGACGGAAGGAACTATCCTCCGCTGGATCAAGCAGGATGGAGACAAGGTGGAGAAGGGCGAGGCAGTCCTCGAGATAATGACGGACAAGACCACCATGGAGATTGAGTCCCCCGGCTCGGGGGTCCTCAGAGTCATAGCGACTGAAGGATCCACGGTCCCGATCTTGGAAGTGGTGGGCAGGATCACCGTCGACGAGGACGCCGCAGGCGACGAAGGTCTCCCCGCCGCCGAAAGCACTCTAACCGAGTCGAACCTCGCGGCCAATGGCAGGCGTCAAGCGGCTACGGAAGGCCAAGGGGAACGGTTGACGTGCGCGGAACCTACAGCACCCGCAGACGTGGAATCCTCCTCGTCGCAACCCCTTCTGGGGGACTCGGCAGCCGAAGCCGTCCCTGTCAAATCGTCCCCGGCAGCCAGGAGAGCCGCGAAGGAACTTGGCCTCACCGACTGCGAATTCCGCAGTATCAGGGGAACGGGTCCAGGCGGAAGGATCGTCGAAGAGGACGTGAGAGCCGCAGCGAGCAAGCATGCTGCCAGGATTGCCCAACACGACAATACACAGAACGCCCGGGGGACCGGAGACCAGCCGCAAGTGGTACCCCTTACAGGAGTCCGCGGACTGATTGCCGAGCGGATGTCCCGGTCCGCACGCGAGGCGCCTCAATTCCACGTTACCGTAGAGATGTGTCTTGACCAACTGGTGAACCTCCGGAAAGAGCTTCTTCCGGAGATCGAGCGGAGTCACAGCGTCCGGATCTCATACACAGGCATGCTTGTGAAGATAGTCGCCGAAGCCCTTAAAGGCTTCCCAACCTTGAACTCCTTTGTGAATGACAGGGAGGTTCGCGTCCAGCCGGAGGTCAATATAGGCGTAGCGGTAGATTCCAGCGCGGGGCTCACCGTGCCGACGATCTACGGTGCCCGGGCCAAAAGCGTCGCGGACATCTGCCTCGAATTGAACGACCTTGTCAAAAGGGCGCGTGATGGGTCGTTGCTTCCGGACGACCTGGCCGGCGGGACCTTCACCATCTCGAACCTGGGCATGCTGGGCGTAGACGAGTTCGCGGCGATTCTTAATCCCCCGCAGGCAGCCATACTAGCAGTCGGTAGGTTTAAGCCTCAGCTCTACCTGGAAGACCGGGGGATCGTTGCTCATTCTGTCGCGGCTTTCACGCTCACGTGTGACCACAGAGCCGCAGACGGGGCACTCGCAGCCAGGTTCCTCAAGCGGATCGAGGAGATAGTGCGGGGGGATGAGGCCGGGCTGCGGAGCCTTCTCTGTTAGATTCGCCCTTGCGCCCCGCTCTCGAGGAAGGCGCGGTTGAGATCTGTCAGGACGAAACCGGGTGCAATCGCATCGACTCGGTAGTCGGCCTCGGTCACCCCAACAGCAGGCTTACGCGCCATCGTTCCAGCTACGTTGAAGAGGACGTCTATGCGGCCAAGCATCTGCCACACCCGCCCCACCACGTCTTGTATCTGTGCAGTATCGCAGACGTCCAGCTGGAACCGCAAGACTCTGGTACACCCCGTAGACACCTCCGGTGCTGCCTTACACAGAGTCTCCTCACGTCGACCGGTCAGGACCACATCCGCTCTTGCTTCGGCCAGCTCCCTGCGGTGGCCTTTCCGATGCCGCGACTAGCCCCACTGGCGAAGCAGACCTGGCCCTTCAGCCCGAAACTATCTAGGATCAATTCCACCCCTCCTGCAAGTTGAAGAGGCGCCCGCCTGGCCGGAAAGGCCTGTGACTGGACGCCTCGCTGGTTGCTGCGGCTTACCCCAGAAGTCCCATATCCGTCAGAACCGTACGTAGTTCGGCCTTTTTATCCTCAGCCATGGGCCCCACCGGCGCCCTGGCATATCCGGCCTCGATGCCTATCATGTTGAGCGCTTCCTTTATGACAACGGGGAACGTCCCAAGCCCAAACGCCAGTCTGAGAGGCGCCAGCTTGTACTGGGCATCAAGTGCAGTCTTCCTGTCTCCCGCCATGAACGCATCATATATCGTAGACACCAGTCTGGGAGCTACGTTAGCTGTCGCGGTAATCGAACCCTTGGCCCCGTGGCAGAGTGCGGCGTATATGAGCGTATCCCGGCCCATGAGCACCGAGAACGTTTCCGGAGTGCGTCGGATATACTCGGCGGTGAGTGTCATGTCGCCGCTAGAGTCCTTGATCCCACGGATGTTCTCGACCTTGGACAAGGTCTCGACTGTCTGGGCGGTGATGTTGCATCCGGTTCGCGCCGGGTTGTTGTAGAGGAGGACTGGGATCTTCGTGGCCTTTGCGATCGTTGTGAAGTGTTCAACGAGTTCCGACTGGCTAGGTGATACGAAGTATGGGGTGATCACGGACACCGCATCTGCACCAGCTGATTCTGCCACGCGTGTGAGCTCAACGGCTTCCCTTGTAGTCACAGCTCCTGTGCCAGCGTAGACAGGCACTCTACCCCGGGTCTCATCTACTACTGTCTCGATCACGCGCTTCTTCTCTTCTGTCGTTAGCGCGTAGAACTCCCCCTGGCTACCCACGGGAAACAACCCGTGCACCCCGCCATCTATCAGGTAGTTCACTAATTTCCGAAGTGCGGCCTCGTTCACCTGGTCACGCTGATCAAGGGGCGTAACTATTGCGGGGATAACTCCTTTGATCTCCAAAGACACTGGTAACGCCACCTCCAAGTTTGTTCTCAGCGCAGTAAGCAAGCCCTCGGCGCTCACAGCTCCCCAAGGTAGACACGGCGTACCTCTTCGCTCCTGAGCAGTTCTTCCGCCGGGCCGGCGAGCGCGATCTCGCCAGTCTGCAACACATAGCCCCGATCGGCGATGGCCAGAGCCATGCTGGCGTTTTGTTCAACCAACAGGATCGTCGTACCGGATGCATTTATCTCTCTTATTATCTCGAATACCCCTTGTACAAGTATCGGCGCAAGCCCCATCGAGGGCTCGTCGAGCAGCAGCACCTTTGGGTGGGCCATGAGCGCTCTTCCCACCGCGAGCATTTGCTGTTCCCCTCCGCTGAGTGTAGCAGCCAGCTGGCGTGACCGCTCGCGAAGGCGAGGAAACCGGTCGAACACTGATTCGATATCACGCTCGATCCCCCGGCTGTCCCTGCGGCAGAACGCCCCCATCTCCAGGTTCTCCCGAACCGACATTTCAGGAAATATCCGCCGGCCTTCGGGGATTTGAACCACCCCTAGAGACGTCACCTGGTGTGGGAGCATGCCGCTGATTTGCTTACCCATGAATTCCACAGATCCTGAGCTCGGAGAGACGAGCCCACTGATAGCCTTGATCGTGGTACTCTTGCCCGCTCCGTTCGATCCGATGAGGGTCACGATTTCGCCTTCGTTTACTTCAAGGGACACGCCCTTTAGGGCATGGACCGCGCCGTAATATACGTGAAGATTGTTGAGCTTGAGCACCGAGAATCCCCCCAAAACGTCAGGACTTCACCGCTGGCTGTTTCCCGAGGTAGGCCTCTATGACTCTCGCATCCGCCTTGACCTCGTCCGGCGTGCCCGCTGCTATCCTCTCCCCATGGTCGAGGACTACAATCCGCTGGGAGATCCCCATGACCACCCTCATGTCGTGCTCGATGAGGATGACAGTAATCCCACGTTCATGGACAGCCCGTATCAGGTCTGATACGGCTGCTTTCTCCCTGGGGTTCAGGCCGGCTGTTGGTTCGTCCAAGAGTATGAGCCTCGGCTCGGCTGCAAGCGCGCGTGCAATCTCCAGTCTCTTCTGCTCACCGTAAGGCAGGTTTCTGGATAGCTCGTTCATCTTCGAGCCGAGACCGACAAAATCCAGTAGCTCAACGGCCTTATCGCGCGCTCCATCCTCTTCCTTGCGGAATCGAGAACTTCTAGTGATTGCGTCAAGCAGCCCGGACCTCGTGGCGACATGCTGTCC
>JANLFS010000001.1:62858-71365 GCA_024655925.1 Bacillota bacterium
GATTGTGGGACAGCATGTCGCCACAATCACATTGTTGAGAACAGTCATGGTGTCGAAGAGGTTTATGTTCTGGAAGGTTCTCGCCACTCCCATGGCGGCAATTTGGTAGGGCCGCTTCCCGGTTATCGGTACACCCATGAACGAAACCCGCCCCGAGGTTGGTGAGTATATGCCTGTCACCACGTTGAAGAGAGTCGTCTTTCCCGAACCATTTGGGCCGATGATCGACAGCAGCTCTCCTTGCTCAAGATCTACACATACACCTTTGAGGGCAGCAAGGCCGCCGAACATCATGGTGACGTTCTCGATCTTCAGGATAGTCCCCACGCTGATCCTCCTATCACTTTCCGACTGCGAGCTTGCGCGACTTCCGGCTCGCGGCGGCAAGCTGTCGTGCTATTCCACCGATCCCATCAGGCATGAATATCAGACTGATGATTAATAGTAGTGCATACATGATCAGGCGGAACTCCGAGAAAGCTCTCAGATACTCCATGGCAGCCACAAGCACCGTACCTGCCACTACAATGCCGGACAAGCTCCGGACTCCCCCGACCGCGATAATGGTTACGGCCATAATCGACTCTGCCTGTGTGAACGCATCGGGGTGCAGGTAGGCAATATAATGCGCGTACAGACTACCGGCAAAGCCGGCAAATGCGGCACTGAGGACAAATGCCAACGTCTTATAGTAGGTTGGGTTTATGCCGATGGCTTGAGCGGCAACTTCCTTGTCAGCCACGGAGATGAATGCTCTGCCCACTCGTGAATTGACTATCCGCGACGCGACGAAGAAACTCGCTATGGCTGCAACCAGCACCAAGTAGTAGTACCGGAAAGGTGTATTGAGTGAGAATCCCGCTATCGTTGGGCACGGGATCTCACGGATTCCCATTGGCCCCATGGTCACAGGAGTCCAATTCAGTAGAACAAGCCGCACGATTTCGGCGAAACCCACAGTTGCCACTGTGAGGTAGATGCCAGACAAGCGTAGAGTGGGTAACCCCAAGACGACTCCCATTGCCGAGGAAACCACCGTTGCTCCGAGTGCTGCGATCCAGAACGGAAGTCCCAACCTGACCGCAAGAAGCGCGGATACATACGCGCCCACAGCATAGAAAGCAGCCTGTCCGAGGGACAGCTGACCAGCGAAGCCGCTTACTAGGCTCAAGCCAAACGCCAATATGATGTAGATCCCGACTAGTATTAGGATATGGATCGTGTACTGTTGGAGGACAAGGGGTAACAGAGAGAGTATTACGCCTCCCATAAGCCACGGTGCCCACTTTCTCAGTTCCTTGCTCACGTTGGACTCACCTACACCTTTTCTACGGCCCTCTTGCCCAGGATGCCTGACGGCTTCACAAGAAGGACTACGATCAGAATCACGAACGCGATTGCGTTCTTGTACGTCGACGCGATTAGGCCAGCTCCTACATTCTCCAGGACGCCCAGTACAAGCCCGCCGAGGATGGCCCCGGGTATCGTGCCTATGCCGCCGACCACAGCGGCGGTGAAGCCTTTGAGGCCGAATACCGGCCCGTAGTCAAAAGAGACGTAGAGCAGCGGAGCGACTAGGGTGCCGGCAAGCGCACCCAGGGCGTAGGTGACCGCAAGAGTGGTGTATATGCCTTGCTTCACATTCACTCCCATCAACGCTGCCGTTTCGCGGTCCTGCGCGATCGCCCGCATGGCTCGGCCCATTTTGGTCTTGAACATGAGGACTTGGAGCAGCGCCACCAGCACAACGGCCAGGCCTATGATACGCACATAGTGCTCCGGAACAGCTATTCCACTAAATATGAAGACTCTGGTCCCGAAGACCCTTGGGAAGAACAGGGGCTCGGAAGTCCAGATCAACCTGGCGGCGTTCTCCAGAATGATCCCGACGGCCATCGTGGAGACCAGCATGTTGACTTTGAACCTCTCCTTCGGGGTACGCCGCTGTATGGGGGAGAACACCAGAGTCTGCGTCATTATGGCCACGACTATGGCAGAAACCCCAACGAAGACCACCAGTCCAAGTATGACAGGGATACTGCCGCGAACGGGACTTCCCATTAGTCGCAAGGCAGTGAGGCCAAAGAAGCCGCCAAGCATGAACACCTGGCCCTGCGAGAAATTGAGGATACCCATCGCCTTCCAAATCATGGCGTATCCGACCGCGATCAGCGCGTACACACTGCCGATAGCCAGTCCGCTGACTATATACTGCATGAGAATAGTGGTCGCCAAGCCTGCCACCTCACTTATCCCCACTTACGGAGCAAGGGAGGGGCCACCAGCTCCAAGATGCAGGAAGGCGCTGGCCGGCCCCGCTTGGCCCCGGGTACGCTGGTGCTGCCTAACGTGTTAGATCTCTGTGTCTAGCCCTTGAATGGCTTCCACACACCGTTCTGGACCTCAATGAACAGAGACGGCATGATAACTTGGCCAGTCTCATCGAAGTACTTCTCGACCCCGAGCGCGGTCCACTTCCATGAGCGTAGAGCGTCACGCATCTTGGCCTTATCTGTGCCGACTTTGTCTACCAAAGGCTTCAGGATGTACTTGAATGCCTCGTAGGTGTTCCACGCATGGTGAGTCGGAAGCGTCTTGTACTTCTTCTCGTAGGTGTCAACAAACGTCTTTACTACCGGGTCATCTGCAAACGGGCTGAATGTGGTGATTCCGATGGCGCCTTCAGAAGTTCCGGGCGCGAGTTCGATATACTTGGGGACTACGAACCCGCCGGTCGTACAGATGAGTGCATTCATGCCTAGTTGCCTCATCTGGTTGGTAATGATGGCTGCCTCGGCTTGTTGTCCAAACAAAGCCACGGTATCGGGGTTCTTCTCCCTGATACGGATCAGCTGCGACATGAAGTCCTTATCGCCCCAGTTGAACCCCAGCGAGATCACAGGGTCTAGTCCAAGTTCCTGGAGCCTCTTGGTGAAGGCGTTTTTGCAGCCTACTCCGTAGTCGCCTGCATCATAGAGAATGGAAATCTTATTCTTTCCAAGCACGTTCACGAGGAAGTCTGCGAGGTGAGCCGACTGGATATCGTCGTTCTGGTGCAGCCGAACAACCCACTTGTTCTCAGGCCGCGTAATGAGCGCGTTGGAGGCCGTTGTCACGATGTACGGGACTCCCGCCTTCTCAACCACCTGCATGTGAGCGAGAACCGTCGAACTTATGTTTCCGCCAATCAGGAAGTCGACGTTATCCTGGTAGATAAGCTTATTCGCCGCGGAAACGGACTGAGCAGGGATGCCAGCATCGTCGACTACGATGAGCTCCACGGGGCGTCCGCCGACCCCGCCAGCAGCGTTGATCTCAGCCACCGCGAGTTCGGCACCATACTTGATGTGCACTCCAGCCCCTGCTCCGCCGCCTGTCAAAGGCGTAATACAGCCAACTTTGAAAGGCGTGGCGGCAGTGGACCCTACGGTCATGGCCAGTACAACGAAGACCGCCAGGATTACGTAAATACGTCTCATCAACTGTGACCTCCTCATTTGATACTGGGCTAACTCATGAGTCCGAACCTAACCACAACCGGTCTTGGGATTGACTAGGTCATCACCTCCTCACTGCTCATGCGGAAACCTGATCACAGAAGCTCCGGAGCCTGCCCATGGCATCCTCGAGCGCCTCATAGGAGGTGGCGTAGGAGAACCTTGCATATCCCCGGCCGGAAGTCCCGAAAACTGGCCCGGGGACCGAAGACACATACTGCCTTTCCAGCAGCTCCGTGCAGAATGTCTCGGACGTCATGCCCAGTCCGGTAACGTTCACGAATACGTAGAACGCCCCCCCAGGAGTAACGCACGACAGCCGCGGTATCTCGCACAGGGCGCCAATCACGAGATCCCTTCGCCTCCGGAATTCCTCAACCATGTGTGATACGCAGTCCTGAGGCCCACGAAGGGCAGCAACCGCTCCTTCCTGAGCAAACGAACAAGCGCAGGCAACGTTGTATTGGTGCACCCGGTTCATGGCTTGCACCATGGACGTTGGCGCCGCGACATACCCGAGTCGCCATCCGGTCATGGAGTACGCCTTTGAGAACCCGTTTACCAGCACTGTCCGCTCCCTGAGGCCGTCGAATGAAGCCATGCTCACATGAGTTAGGCCATCATAAGTGATTCTCTCGTATATCTCGTCTGACACCACTATGAGGTTGTGCTTGAGGGCGATGGCCGCCAGTCGCTCCAGAACCTCTAGACTCTGGACGGCTCCTGTGGGATTGTGAGGCGTGACCACTACAAGGATCTTGGTCCTCGGGGTGATCAGGGCCTCCACCTCGTCAGGGTCGATCTGGTAACGGTTTTCTTCTCTGAGGGGCATGGGGACAGGTACAGCTTCAGCGATTCGCGCCGCGGCCGCGTAGTTGAGCCAACTTGGCTCGGGGAACAGAACTTCATCCCCGGGGTTCAAAAACGCCAGGAATGCGTCGAAAATGGCCTCGGCAGCGCCCACCGTCACCAGAACCTCGGAGTCTGGATCGTAATCCAGCCCGTTTTCCCGCTTGAGCTTCTCAACGATCGCTGCACGCAGTTCAGGTATGCCGAAGTTCGATGTGTAATGCACGTGTCCCGCGTCGAGTGCCCGCTTGGCGGCCTCTTTGATGTGCGCAGGCGTATCGAAGTCCGGTCTCCCCGTTTCCATGAACACCACCGGGCGCCCTTCGCGCTGCAAGGCCTTAGCTCTTTCGAATACCTTTCTGATCCCCGAGAACGGCACGAGGTCCATTCGGTCCGCGGGAGTGGCTATTGGATCCATTAAACGCGACGCCTCCTTACTCCGAGGTAACTACTGCCCAACGACTCTAGCTGCTTCCTTGGCTCCGAGCACTGGGCTAGCAAGTACGGGGGCACCCACGTCATCACCCAAGGAATCGAGGAGTCGGGCCATGGATACTTGAGCCAGCACAACAACGTCGGCCTCTCGGGCCGCATCACGGATCTGAGACAGCAGCACGTTGTCGTGCCCTGCCTTGTCCCCCGCGAGCAGGAGTTGGAAAGCGTCCGAACACAGGCGCGCTTTGACTGTTACATCCTTACCTGCCTTGGCCGCACAACGTTCAATCAGCCTGGTGCTGGGTCCAACGGTGGTAGGGACTGTAGCCATAAGCGCAATCTGTGTTCCAATTCGCACCGCCTCCCGCGCCATGGGTTCATCCACCCTAACAACGGGTATCCCCACTGTCTGCGCAGCGATGTCCGAGGCGTCGCCCACCGTGGAGCACGCATTCAGTATCGCGTCTGCGCCGAGTTGCTCCGCAGCACCGAAGTACCAGCACATGCGCTGTAAAACCTTGGGGGTAACATGCCCGACAGCCATCACATCTTTCAGCAGACTGTCATCGACGATATTCACAAGAGTCAAGTCCGGCGCCACCTCTGCGAAGACTTTCGCAAGCGGCTCTATCGTGACCGGTCCAGTGTGCACTATCGCAAGTTTGCGCGCCAATCTGACACCCCCTAACAGATTGTTCTAGATTCTCAATCGGGTGCTAGTAGGCGTAACCCGCTCAGGTAGTCTCATCCAGGCTCTCTCGAAAGTGGCCTTGGACTGAGCGAGAACGGTCCACGGGTCCGTGCCGGCTGGAGGGCGCACCTCAAGTGAGACGATAGCGCTTCCGGCAGAGTTGGGGCGGGAGAAGTACCCGCTGTTCATGAGGGCTCTGAGGAACTCGTGTACCTCGTCATCGCCACACTCTCCTTCCTCGATACCGAAAGGCACGTGTTGATCGCCGTAAAGCTGGCTAAGAGGGTTTGAGATCACGCAGTTCGCCAGATGGACATGAGCAACGAGATCAGCAAGGTGGCCCAGCGCCATCTCGGGGCTCTCCCCGAGTTGGCAGATATGACTCTGATCCAGCGTGATTCCCAGGTTGGGGTGTTCTGATTTGAGTGCGCGAACAAATTCAGCCGTCACGGCGGAGGGTCCCAGAAGGAACCTCTTGTCGATATCCCTATCATAGTGCTCGAGGGTGATCATGAGAGGCGCTTCAACCGAGTAGTCCTCGGCGCAACGGCATATGGTAGACAGTGATTTGGCTAGTTGCTCCAGTGCTCTCTCGCGCAAGTGTACCCCTGGGTCCGGGCCACTGCTTACAAGCATCAGGCACGCTCCAAGTTGGAAAGCCTCGTCGATCATGGACACCACTCTTCTGACGGCTGACCACCTGACTGCCTCGTCGATGGCGGACAGATTGAGACGTTCCCGCAGGATTGGGATCCCAGCGAGATATACGCATCCGAGCCCACGTTCCTTGACGAACCCGGCTACCTCCGCACGCTGCTTTGAGTCGGCTATGGGTCCCATCTCGACAGCCCCAAAGAACCTATCAGCAAAACACGAGGCGAGAGTATCGAGAATGTTCCCTTCTCCGGACGCGAACTGAGGAAACGCCGCTGGGAACACGAGACCTAGTGATATTGAATCATTCCAGGTCGATCGAACCTGGTCAACCACTGAGCACCCTCCCTACACCTCAGGCGCAAGAATCACCTTACCCGCTTTGCCGGTTTTAGCTGTGTCCATAGCCGCATCAACCTCAGACATTTTGAACCTGTGAGTGGTAACGGGCCGCGGATCAACAAGGCCTGACTGAATCAGGGATGCCACCTTGTACCAGGTACCGTACATGACTCTCCCTGTTACTCCGTAGACTCGGAGTTCCTTGTACACAATATCGTCGACCACGTCGATTTCGACGGGTCTTGCCTGGAGCCCGGCGATGGACAGCCTTCCGCCTCGGGTCATGGCCGCGAGCACTTGCCGAAGTGCAGCCGGAGCGCCCGACAGTTCGACGCCCACATCGACACCTACACCACCGGTGATCTCGAAGATGGCCTCCACGGCGTTTGACTCCCTGGGGTTCAGGAGATGGGTCGCTCCAAGCTTCTCCGCGAAGGCCAGTCGCTCTGGACTGACTTCGCACGCAATGACCTTCGCAGCCCCACACGCTCGGGCGACTGCCACCGCATACAACCCTATCGGACCGCAGCCGAATACGGCCACGCTCTTGGCGGAGACATCTTCAGCCAGGACCGCGTGGGTAGCCACACCAAACGGCTCATACACCGCTCCAACCTCCGGTGGCGTTCCGGGGGGCAGTTTCCAGGCACAAGCTTCGGGAATCAGTGCATATTCCGAGAAGACCCCGGGTGTGTGGACTCCTAGTATTGCCATCCGCTGGCATACATGTTGAAGACCCGTTCGGCACTGGTAGCAGTCTCCACAGGGAATGTGAGTCTCCCCCGCGACCAGGTCTCCGGGAGCGGCCTGCGTGACACCTTCGCCAACCTCCACAACCTCTCCGGAGAACTCGTGGCCGAACACCATCGGGGGTTTGATCCTTTTCTGCGCCCATTCAGTCCAGTCATATATGTGAATGTCCGTGCCGCATATCGCCGTGGCGAGAACTCGGACCAGCAGATGCCCTGGTTTGACCCGTGGCACTTCAACGTCCAGGAGTTGAGCGCCGGGTCCGGGGGTTGCCTTGACCAGGGCTTTCATAGTCCGAACCATAGTGACACCTTCTTTCATCGTATCGATTGCCGTCGTCGAATCACCTTGCCATCGGATCCGAACTCCTGGGGTCCGCGACTTATTACAATCGCCCCACCTTCGTCTATGACGAACGAATCCTCACACGTCATCGCATGCCCGTCGTAGGCACAGTGGAACTCCACACATCCGACCATGCCAGCATGGACCGGTCGCGTAACTCCGGGCTTGAACCCGAAAGTGTTGGACTCCTGGCGTTCTAATACGTGACCTATGTCACGTGGGTAGCCAGTTCGCCATGAAAAGCTGTCTGGCATGTAGCCATGCTTTCGGAAGACGCTCTCTTTCGCTCCCATCTGGTTTACGCCCATGGAGTGAATCTGCTCTCCAGTCATTCCAGGGAGTATCCCCGGGATCGTCTCTTCCAACATGACACGTTCCATAGCATCGAATACTTCCTCTGCGGCGTCCGAAGTGGTGACTGTTCTTGCGATGTCGCTGCACGCATGGAAGAGGCCATCATCGAACGCAAATACCCCGGCGTCGATCTTGAGGGAGTTAATGCCCTTCGAGAGCTTGTAGTTTCCTGGCCTAGACGGGTAGATGGTCCTCGATCCGGCATGGTTGTTGGTGAAGTAGAGTTCGAGGGTGACTGGAAGCTTGTTTTCGACAGCAAACTCCTTCAGTCGGCTCAGGTAGACTCTGTCGACGTCCTTTTCGGACACCTCGACCCCGGAGCAGATAGCTGTGTGGGCAAAAGCGGCCGCTCCATCAATTGCGTACCTGGAGGCCATTGCGCATATGACGAAGTACGGTATGTCGTAGTGGGCCTTCTCCTCCCGCCAATCGCGCATGACTCCGCCTCCGTCCGCCAGAGACACACCTGCATGACGCAGGTCCATTAACGCAGAAGCGCCGAGGGTGTCTTCTTCATACCCAACAAGCCCGGTTCCGGCAATGTCTTTGACAGCCGCAGCCATGCTAGGATACGTACGCTCCGCACAAAG
>JANLFS010000001.1:71375-74519 GCA_024655925.1 Bacillota bacterium
ACCTCCCAACCCTGAGGAGCCAGCACCCATGTCTCATCCCTGCCAACCAGGTAGAGCGCTGCGTATCCTCGATCCTCCGCGAGGGTTCCGCGCATGCCCGAAAGCTCCTGAAAGTCGGTGACCCAGATCCCCAGTATCGCAGACAGTCCTTTGTCCGAAGCCATCTTGTCCAACAGCTCAAAGCTGGTATTAGGTTGATTCTCGTACCAACGCGCCAGTCGGTCGTAGTCTGGGTGACCTTTCGTGAGGCGCCGGGCTATTTCGCTTACCTCAGCGCGATGGTGATTGAAAGCCCCAAGGACATCTCGACGACGCAGGCGGAACGCGTTTACCGCGACGGCAGGCTCCTGTTGGACCTGGACTTTCGTCAGCTTCTCCAGCTGAACCAGAACGGACGCGGGAGTAAAGGGATCTACAGTAACAGGCTCCGAACTGGCCAAAGCGACTACAGCATCTGCCACAGTCTCATGGACACCACTGATCGGCTTTGGGAGGAAATACGGTGCAAAGAAAACCACGGGCATAAGAGAGAAGCCGGCACCAGCTACGTTGCCGGTCTCAATCTGGCGAACCAACAGGTAGTTCCTGCCGTCTTTGGAGAGTACGAAGGGGAGCACGTGGCGACGGTCGTGGTACTGCGTGGCCGTCAGCATTGTCCCTTTCAGGCTGAGCCCGGTCAACTGCTCCACAGTGGTCTCAGATGAGTACAATACTGCCACTTAGATACACCTCACTTAAGGCTAGTTCCTCACGACTCCAGTTCCCCTACCACTTCGCGCAGGGCATCGGCGGCAGTCCGAACATCGTCCTCAGTGACGTAGTAGTGAGTGACGAATCTCACTGCGTATTTCTGCTGAGGAAGCGCCAACACATTGCGTCGCCCCAGTGCTTCTGTCACCTTCGCCGCCGGAACACCGAGCCCAGTGGTATCCATTCTCACGATGTTCGACTGAACCGTGCGCAGGTCCACCTTGACCCCGGGGATCTCAGCAATGGATTCCGCAAGGATTCGTGCAGTCTTGTGGTCTTCGCCAACACGGCCCGTCATTTTCTCAAGGGCAACAATGCCTGCCGCAGCCAGTACCCCAGACTGACGGAGGCCGCCTCCCAGCATCTTTCGTGCCTTCTTTGCCCGTTCTATAAAGTCCTTTGGCCCGGCCACCACAGCCCCTACTGGGCAACACAATCCCTTCGAAAGACAAAACGTCACTGAATCACAGCAGTCAGCGATCTCGCGCGTGGAAACCCCGAGTGCTGCGGCAGCGTTGAAGATGCGTGCGCCGTCAAGGTGGATGGGGATGCCATGCCTGACGCCGACATCGTGGATGGCCTTCATCTGCTCCACATTCATCACGGTGCCGCCCGCAACGTTGTGTGTGTTCTCGAGACAGATCAGGGTAGTGACCGGGAAATGGATGTTCTCCGGGCGGATCGCAGCCTCCACGTCTTCCGCCCTCATAATTCCCAGCTCCCCTTTTACTCTCCACGTCAGGAGCCCACCGATGGCGGCGGCGCCTGCCACCTCGTACCAGAAGATGTGAGAATCATGCTCCAGAATGATCTCATCACCCTTCTTGGTCCACGCCATCAAGGACACGAGATTGCCTTGGGTACCGCTGGTGACAAAAAGGGCGGCCTCCTTACCCAGCATCTCGGCGGACATTGCCTCGAGTCGCCTGGTCGTCGGATCCTCGCCGCGCGCGTCGTCCCCGACATCGGCGTAGTGCATAGCGACTCTCATCTCATCGGTTGGTTCTGTCACTGTGTCGCTCCGCAGGTCGATTCTGCCCTTGAGCATATAATCACCCTCCACAGAGCTTGCTGCTCCGGCCTTCCTTCACAACAGGACGGTGTCTCAGTCAGTCAATCATTCATGCCGCTTTCATGCCAACCATTTCTACTGTTCATTAGCGCAGTTCGGCCACTGCCTGACGCCGGTAAGCCCCGGTTGCCCATGTACAGGGCAATCGACATAAGACCTATGGGTGTTTCAATGTGCATCAGGTGGCGTCTCAACATGATTCGACTACCCGCGGGACCTACACAGCGCTGTGTCGGTTGGCTACTGGGTGTCTCTTTCCGGAATACTGTGGTAGATACCTGCTTGTTTGCTGACATATGCCTTTTCTCAGGCAGCTATCGAATCGGATAGGTCCCGTACTTGTTTACCGCAGCGTACATAGCACAGATGTTCTTGGGGGGGACATCGGGCTGGATGCAGTGAACTTGGTTGAAAACAAAGCCTCCGCCAGGCGCAAGATCATGGATGCGCCGGTTGACCTCTTGGTCGACATCAGCCGGAGACCCAAATTGAAGCACCGATTGAGTGTCGCAGCCTCCTCCCCAGAACACGAGGCAGTCCCCGAATTCCCGCTTCAGTTTCACGGTGTCCATATTGCTCGCGGTCACCTGGATAGGATTGAGTATGTCCACTCCTATATCCAACAGATCCTCGACGAACGGATATGCCGACCCGCAACAGTGGAAGAAGATCCGGGCATTCGTTCGCGACCTGACGAAATCGTTGATCTCTTTCTGCCGGGGCTTGATCAACCTCCGATAGGAATCCAGCGAGAAGAGTGGACCATCTTGCATTGCAAGGTCGTCCCCAAGCATGATCACGTGGACGTACTTGCCGACTTTGTCAAGATAATACTCGAGACAGTCCAGTTTGGATTCAAGCACCCGGTCCAGTAATGCGCTCGCGAAATCCTCATCCAGGGCCAAATCCACCATAAACTGCTCAAATCCGCGAAGGAACCACGCTCTCTCGAAAAGGCCGACGTCAAGGGCGTTCGACACGACAGCGTATTCGGTGTTCTCGTAGAGCCTCCTGGCTCGCTCCTCCAGGGCGGGGTCCCATGGAACATCATCGCGCATAGGAAAATGGTAACTCTCCAGGTCACGAAGGGTAGCATCTCTAAGCGGGTGTGACACGATGTCGAAGTAGAAGCTCGATTCCGGCCGTGCCCACCGGACCCCCCATTCATCAACGTAGCTGGTCCGACTAGCTTCTGGATTCCATTCAGCAAGTGGATACGCATAGACATACCGGGTGTCAACACCGAACCTTTGCAGAATATCTTCCTCAGGGACAGCGTGCGCCCGAGTCGACACCAACCATGGTGTCGACTCGGGCGCACG
>JANLFS010000002.1:0-7334 GCA_024655925.1 Bacillota bacterium
GGTCAGCTCCAGGCTTGCTTACCGCAAGCCCCCGGCTTTAGCCGTGGGGTAGCTGGCCTCCTTCCGCCGCTGGCATGCTGGCGGTTCTGGTCGGGCCCAATGCCGAGTACATCCGGTGCATCCTCACCGCACTCTCAATTAGCTGGTCACGGAGGGATGTTGGCTCCAGCACCTCCGCGGAGCTTCCGAAGGTGCGAAGCCACGCCCGGAACTCCGACAGCCCAGAGACGTAGTCAGCTAGCACATAGGTGCCGTCACTTGCGCGAGCAAGTGTCGCGGATGGCCTTGCGGCCACTTCAGCCCGGAGTCTGGCGATTACGTTCATCTCATCGTAGAACCGCACTCTGACACGAGTTGGCTCGTCGGCGTACACTCCCCAGATCGGCGCCATGTAGCTCGCAAGGTCAAAGCCGTCCGGATAGGTGAAAGCCTCATCCGTCATAACGAGGGCGCGGATCCGGTCGACCCGGAAGTGGCGGATTTCGTGCGACCGCCGGCAGAACGCGATCAGGTACCAGGCGTCGTGGAACCAGTAATACACCAGGCCGAGTGGTTCCACCTCTCGGCGAGACTCCTCCTGGGCACCCTGCTTGCGGTAGACCATTCGGACAACTCGTTGCTCCAAAGAGGCATACTCCAGAGTCTGAACCTGAGTGAGGACAGCGGGATCGGATTTTCCCGCCCGACCCTTGATGTATCTTCGGCTCGCAGCACGCCGGGCACGGCGGACTGCCTTCACGATTCCCTCGGATGCCCCGGGAGCCACCGCAGCCAGGAGTTTCTCTCGAATGGACTCTGCGGCACGCCTGTCTGCCACGGATTCGGGTGCCACTTCAATGGCCCGGACTGCCGCTATCAACTCCTCGGGGGTCAGCGAGAACTTGGGCATGAAGGCGGTGCCGAGTGAGTATCCGGGTCCGGCCTCCGGTGGAGCCTGGACGAATCCGAGTGATTCGAGGTAGTCCAGGTCCCGCCGGACGGTTCGTTCATCCGCTGAGAACTCCCGGCCGGGTCCGTTGAGGTAGGCGACTATCCTGGTGAGTGTCGCGGGACGATCACAGAGGCACGTGAGAATCGTGAGCCTTCGCATGGCCGCGGGAGTGGAGCGCGAAGCGAACCTGACTGCCCCGGCCAACCGGAGCAGATCACCGTCGATTCTGACGTCGGTCCCGACTGCGCGCAGCGTGCCGAGGTCTCGTGCCAAGGTCCGGCTGCACACACCGAACCTTTCCAGCACGTCGCGAACGCGGCATTTCCCGCCGGACGAGGAGATCATCTCGATGAGCTGGACGAGCCTTCTTTCCCTTTTGGATGACACTTCCCACCACCCGGGCTGGTATTCGACATCATGCGGGCTCGTCCCTCTCGATCTCAGTTCGCGCGAACTCGCGCATCTTACGCCTGGCCCTGCATATTGCGTTGTCCACTGCCTTTTGTGACAGGCCCAGGGCCTGACCAATCTCGGCGTAAGTCTCGCCGAGTGCGAGCCTTCGCATGACCGAGGCCTCGGTCGGGGTGAGTGCCGCCCTGGCGACTCGCCAGACTCGCTGGACACGGTCGTGCACCATCAGTGTCTCCAGGGGATCACAGACCGTCCGGTCGGGAACCGCCTCGATGAACCTGCGATCGTCACCCAGGGGATCACCCCCCGGCCCCAACAGAGAGAGTGCGGCCGTGAGCATCTGGTTCTTGTATCGCCTTTCCTGCCTCGCGGTGCTCATGAGCCTGCGAGTCACACACATCTGGGCGAAGGCGAAGAAGCTGGAACGGGAGGTATCGTAGGCGCGAGCCGCTGCCCAAAACCCCAGCCGTGCCTCCTGAAGAAGGTCGTCGCGGCCCAGTCCGCGGCTGCAGTAAGGCTCCACCCACTTGTGGAGCGCCCGACGGAACCGCAGTAGAAGGCATTCGAAGGCTTCGTCCGATGAAGTCTCCTGGAACACCCGAATCAGCTCGGTGTTGGACAGGGCGGACAGATCCGACACGGAACACACCCCCAGATGTCATGGTCCTGGCAGAAGCCGAGGACATATTAACATCCGGGGGCGGCACCGATTTGTCAGTAGTCAAGTTCTCAGGATGCTGCGAGAGCCAAGGCACACTCAAGCCGCTTCTTTGTGATCTGGCAACCCAGGGCATACTGCCCCACAAGGGTACCGGTCATCTGGTGAGCGCTCGCGTGGCATCCTCCGCTGCACAGAAACCTCGCCCAACACGTCGCGCACGCGGGCTTCGCGTAGATGTGGGCGTCCCCAAACGCTTCACCCACCTCCGGCTGGGTTATCCCGGACCAGACGTCCCCCATGACAAAACCTTCTCTTCCGACAAACTGATGGCACGGGTAGAGAATGCCGTCAGGAGTCACCGCGAGGTATTCACGCCCAGCCCCGCACCCGGAGAGGCGCTTGGCCAGACAAGGGCCGTGGGCGACATCGAGGTCGAAGTGGAAGAACCTGAACCCCCCTCCTCGCTCCCGCCTGGCGCGGATCTCCCGCACCAGGGTCTCGTAGGATTCAAACACGCAGGGTAGGTCTCGCTCGTCCAGGGCGTAAACGGAGTCTGCCGACACCACCACGGGTTCGAAGGAGATACTGGAGAAGCCCATGTCCGCCAGGAAGAGCACGTCCTGGGCGAAGTCTGGGTTACGGTGGGTGTAGGTGCCCCGCACGTAGTACTCGCCATCAGGGCGAGTGCGCACGAAGGCTGCGCAGTTCGCGGCCACTTGGCTGAACGTCGGCCCACCCGAAGCTGTCTTCCGGACGGGATCGTGAGTCTCGGGCCGGCCATCCAAGCTCAGCACCACGGCGATATCGTTCTCGTTCAGGAATTCGCCCACCCGGGTGTCGAGTCTCATGGCATTGGTGGTCAGGGTGAATTTGAGGATCTTCCCAGTCATGTTGGCGAGTCTCCGCCCGTGCGCGACTATGCTCTGGACCGCCTCCATGTTCAGAAGTGGTTCGCCTCCGAAGAAGTCGACGTCCAGGTGTCTCACTTCGCCGCTTATTGAGAATAGCAGGTCCAGGGCGGCCCGGCCGACCTCCGCGGGCATGAGCGATCTCTCGCCCCCGAACTTGCCAGTGCCTGCGAAACAGTAACCGCACCTCATGTCGCAGTCGTGCGCGACGTGCAGGCACATAGCTTTCACAACCCCCGGTCCCATGGTCTCGGGGAACGGGTCCGGGGCATCAGGGTCGGACAAAGTACCGTCCTCGAGAAGGGTCTCGATGTCCTCCAGCACCGCAGCCACCGCCTCCCGGGGCAGGTTCGAGGTGGCGCCCCCATGCTCGAGGGCCTCAAGCACCTCCCAGGCCGTATCGTCCAAAGCATGGATGCTGCCAGAAGGGACATCCAAAAGAAACCGGGCGCCCCCTACCTCGAACCGGTGCCAGTTTCGCTGGATCCCGGCCCGTGACGGGCGCCCATCGGCGATCCGGGGGACTGTTACTTCCTGCATGCCTGGTTGCCCAGGGTGCACGAGGTCTTGCACGCGGATTGGCAGGAAGTCTGGCACTCCTTGCATCCGCCGGTGGCCTTGGTCTTGGAGAGGTTCCCCGCAACGATCGTACGAATATGTCTGGTCTTGGTCTTCTCGCTCACATCGATTCCTCCACTCGACTCCGATTCGATTTAGAGTATACCACCACCGGTCGGGGATGCCAACTCATCCAGTGCGCCGGAGAGCAGCCTGATTGCGGCCTGAACATCACCGGCATCCACCATCTCTGAGGACGAGTGCACATACCTGCAGGGGATGGATATGGCTCCTGAAGGCACACCTTCTCTTGTCAGGTGAATCGCCCCCGCATCAGTGCCACCCCGGTCCAGCACTTCGATCTGGTAAGGTATGCCGTTCCGCTCTGCGAGGCCGATGAGGAAGTTCTTGACCCCTGGGTGCACAACGACGCTCGTGTCCTTGGCCTTGATGGCCACGCCCTTGCCCAAGCTCACCGGCATGGGCGCGGCTTCAGGAGTATCGCCCCAGGTGGTGACATCGACCGCAAGCCCAACGTGCGGATTGATTCCGTAGGCTGACGTCCTCGCCCCGCGCAGACCCAGTTCCTCCTGAACGGTGAAGACGACATACACCTCAGCCACGGCGGGTCGGATCCTTTTCATCGCTTCGATGGCGACTGCGCACCCCACCCGGTCGTCCATGGACTTCGCCACCATCCGCTCCCCCAAGTCAACGAAGTCATGACGGTAACCCGCAGCGTCCCCGATGCGGACCCGGGATTCTGCGTCGGCCCGGTCGCGCGCCCCGATGTCGATGAAGAGCTTCTCGATCTTTATGTCCTTGATGTCATCGACCTTCTCCGAGCCTATCACTCCGGTGGTCCCATTGGCGAATGTGACCCTCTCGCCGACCAGCGTGTGAGGAACGAAACCGCCTGCGGGCGAGAAACGGAGGAAGCCTTTGTCGTCTATGAACGAGACGACGAGCCCGATCTCGTCCATGTGCGCGGACACCATGATTCTCTTCGGTTCCTCGGGCGGGTTGCCTCTCGGACCGACTTTGCAGATCAGGTTTCCGATAGCGTCCACGCGGAGGTCATCCACGTAAGGCGCGACCTCCGCCTCGATCACCTCACGTATGTGATCCTCAGACCCCGCGGGGCCGTACGTCTCGACGAGCTTTCTGATGAGTCCTTTCAAACGGGCCATCCCCTTTCATCCAGGCTCGCGAGGAACCGCCCCACGAGCGCAGCGTGGTTCGCGAAGTCTTTGGTGCTCATCACAGAGACCGGAGAGTGTATGAACCGGCACGGGATCGACAGGACCCCGGTCGGTATCCCCTCGCCTGTCTGGTGAATCTTCCCCGCGTCAGTACCTCCCGTGATCGACCGCTTGAACTGGTATGGGATCCCAGAGGCTTCAGCCACTTCGACGAGGCGACTCACTATGCGCCGATCCGCTACGACAGACTTGTCCCTGTGTACGATGACGGGGCCGAGGCCGGGGATACTGGATCGCGCATGTTCAGGGGTCTTGGGCAGATCGTGAGCGGTGGTGCCGTCCAGCACTAGTGCCAGATCGGGCCGGATCGTGTGAGCCGCAACTCCCGCACCTCTGACCCCGGTTTCCTCCTGAGCAGTGAAAACCGCCCAGAGGTCGAAGTCATACCGAGTCCTCAAGGCCTCCACGAGCACGGCGCACCCTGCCCTGTCATCGAAACCTTTCCCCTTTATGAAGCCTTCTCCGATAGGCTCACACTTCGTGGCGAAGACAGCCTGCTCGCCTATGTTGACCATCTTCTTCGCGTCATCTTTGTCCTTCGCCCCTATGTCTATGAAGAGAGAGTTGACCTCGAGAGTCCGCTCCATCTCGTCTTTCTTCTGAAGGTGGACCGGTTTGGACCCTATGACCCCGGGATACTTGTTCCGCCCGACCAAAACGGTCTTGGATACTAGAACGCGCGGGTCGACGCCGCCGGCCGTCTTGAAGTGGAGCAGGCCTGAGGAATCGAATCCGACTACCATCAGCCCAACTTCGTCCATGTGAGCCGCAACCATCACTGACCGGCCGCCCCGGCGCCCGCGTTTGAGCACGATCAGGTTTCCGATTGGGTCCACCCGAATCTCGTCTGCAAACTCGCCGACCTCGGACCGGATGAGCCCCCGGACCTCGCCCTCCTGCCCGGGAATGCCTGCTGCTTCGCTGAGCCTCGTTAGAAGCACGTCAATCCCTCCAGGAACCGGGAGTCCACTGAGCTCGCGAAGTACGCCAACAGTTGCCCGGTTTTCTTTATGTCCGAAAGGGCCACAGTCTCCACGGAGGTGTGCATGTATCGGAGAGGCACCGATAGAAGCCCGGTGGCCACCCCGGACCTAGTCATCTGCATTGCGTAGGCGTCGGTGCCATAAGGCTCGGGGCTGGCCTCCAGCTGATAACAGATTCCCCGTTCCTCCGCGATTTCCCGGAACTTCTCGAATACCTTTGGGTGAACCGATGGGCCGATCCCGATGGCGGGTCCTCCCCCGATCTTGATGCTCTCGTGTTCCGCAACTCCTGGCATGTCGCCATGGCCTACGTCAACTGCAATCCCGACGTCCGGCATGATTCCGAAAGTGGCCGTGATGCCTCCGCCGTAGCTCACCTCCTCCTGAACCGTGGCCACGAAGTAGACATCACAAGGGTGTGACAGACGGGAAAGTTCACGTGCGCACTCCAGCATCGCCGCCACCCCCGCCCGGTCGTCAAAAGACTTCCCCGCAAGACGTTCCCCGGCAAGCTCAACCACAGATCGCCGGAAACTCACCACGTCGCCTACGTTGACGACCTGGGCGAGCTGATCCCGAGATAGCCCGCAGTCGACCGCGAGATCCTCCCATTTCCAGGACTTGTCCTTGTCCGCCGGGTCCTGCAGGTGCGGAGGAATTGCCCCAATCACGCCTGGGATATCGCGCCTGCCGTGCACTATTACTTCCATGGACGGGAGGATGCGCCGGTCCACCCCCCCTACTCTGCTAACCCTGAGGAACCCCTCCGGCTCCACCGATGTGACAATCATCCCGATCTCGTCCGTGTGCGCCGCGATCATGAGTTTGGGTCTCGGGTCGGGACCGGACCCCTGCTTCCTCATGATCACGCTTCCAAGCGCGTCCTGCCTAACATCGTCCACTAGCCCGGCAAATATGTCGCGAACAATCGTGAAGATGGTCGCCTCGTAGCCTGACACTCCCGGAGCCTCGGAGAGCCGCGCAAGACCCTGTTTGGTTTCCATCGGCCGTCCCCTTTCAGCGGAAAGCGGCCTCTCTCGGGCCACCTGCCCGGAAAGCCGCCCTGCCAGATGTTATTCGCCGTGTTATAGGAACATCCTTCTATTTACACCGCGGCAATCCTGCGCGGGCGCTTGCGCCTGAGGGCCCGGAGAATCCCGGGGAGGGCGAGCCGGGCGGCTTTCCGGCCTGTCTCTATACATTCAGGTATCCTGCTCGTGTCTGTGAGGGCGACGTTGTAGAGCCTGGGCTTGATCACCACATCAGCGTAGTTAATGAGCACGTAGTCGGACACTTCCTCACCCAGAACATCCAGGGCCTGGGAGACTACGGAAGGCAGGTCTGTGACCTTGGCATCGGCCTGCCCTGTGTACCCGAGATCCACTGCAATCACATAGCCGCACCCCATCTCCCGCAGCACCTTGGCCGGGACAGGTTCCCGCACCGCGCCATCAACCAGGTATCTTCCATTCCATTCTTTCCACAAGAACACCCCCGGGATACTGCATGACGCACGGACCGCCTCACTCACCGGCGCATCTGCGAAGATTGTCTGCTTGACGGCTCTTGCGGCCCGGACCTCGGAGGTGAATACGATCTTATCACCGGTATGAAGGTCTA
>JANLFS010000002.1:7344-37569 GCA_024655925.1 Bacillota bacterium
CGGACACAATCGCGCACGGCCTCTCAAGGTCGCTCATCCTGATGGGACCCACCAGATGCCGGATGTAATCCTCTAGCTTGCGGCCTTTTAGGATGCCCTTGGGGAGACACTGCTTTGACCCCAGGAGCAGCAGGAAGGCTGGAGCTGCCAGGCAGAGCAGGGACAGAATTATGGGGTCGATTACGTCTTTCGCGGAAACCGCAAGCGCCCTCTCCTCCATTTCCTTTGGTGACATCCCACTGGCGTAGGCTGCCGCCACCACGCTCCCGGCGCTCGTCCCGGCGACCATGTCTATATGAACCCCAGCTCTTTCCAGTTCATCGAGGACACCGATGTGAGCCGCACCGCGAAGCCCGCCCGAGCCAAGAGCGAGTCCGGTTCTCACCAAGTATCACCACCATTCAACTTCAAGCCTCTCCCCATAGCTTACGGAGGACCGGGCCATTCGGTTCGTGCTACAATGGCATATGGACATCATGCAGAGAGTGGGCCAACGCGCCCCGTCAGCGCTGGATATGGACTGGGATGGAGGGTGGAAATGGATACAAGGTGGATCGTGGGGCCCGTCGTCGGCGCAGCCATAGGCTACTGCACCAACTGGCTCGCCATCAAGATGCTGTTCTGGCCCGTCAGGCCGGTGCGCCTTCTCGGGGTCCGCGTGCCTTTCACTCCCGGACTGATCCCGGGGGAGCGTGGGAGGATTGCGAAGGCCATTGGCCGCACGGTCGGCGCCGAGCTCCTCACCAGCGAAGTGGTTGGAGAGGCGCTCACCACGCCGTCTATCCGCAGCCGTATCTTGAGCGGTGTTCTCGACGCCGCGTCCGCGCTCCGGACGAGTGAAAGCACTCTGGCAGAGCTGCTTCCCACCAACCGGGACAGGGTGCGCGATGCAGTCGCCGGGTTCCTGCAATCCGCGCCGGTGAGAGAGACTCTCTCCGCCCCGCTGCGCGACAGGCTCGCACGGGTTCGGTCAAACAGTCAGACCTTAGGGGCTGTCGTACCCGACGCCCTCTTCCACGCTGCTCAGTCCGCCGCCAGGCGGATGGGACCGGAGATAGCACAGGCAGTCGGAAGCTTCGTCCGGTCCGAACGAGGGGCACCCGTGTTGCGACAGCTGATTAGCGGAGTGGTCCCAGCCTGGGGCCGTCTCTTCCTGCCTCTCGAGGCCGTCGCCGACAAGATCTCGGAGGCAATTGCTCGGGAACTGGCCAAACCCGAAGTCGGGCAGACGGTGGGCGAGGAGATAGCGAGGTCCGTGGAAGGACTTAAAGGCGTGCGGGCGGGGGAAGCCATCTCCTGGCTCGGAGAAGCAGCACTCGAGCAGGCCCTTGGAGCCTCACTTGAGTTGCTCGCTTCAGCCGAATCCATCGATCAGGCTCTCGATACTCGTGTCGCGGACGTGGTAGCGGCAATCCCCGAGGATACCGTTCTTCGCTTGGCCGAATTCGCCGCCGACCAGTGGGAGGCCCTGGTGCGGGGGAGGATCGGACACGCTCTCGCCGCCGTCGATCTCGCCAGGATAGTGGAGGACAAGGTCAACTCCTTGGACATAGCAGCAGTGGAAGCCATTATCCTGGACATCGCCCATCGCGAGCTCGCCGCCATAACCTGGCTCGGGGGTCTCATCGGGTTCATCATGGGCTTTCTCGCCCCTCTTCTTGCGCAGGTGTGACCCGAGCCTGTCGGCTAGAACACCACCTTCAGGCTGGCTTCTGCAGTGAGCGCGGAAGACGGGCTCGCCCCCACCCCGCCAGAGTCAGTGAGCTTCACATGGTACCCCATCCCCAAGCCGGCGCTCCAGGCATCTGTGAGCTTGTAGCGGAGTCTTCCGCTCACGTCCGCCTTGAAGTCAGTCTCGCGGTCCGAGGTCAGTCCCGGATGTCCGAAACGCGCGGCCCCGTCAAGCTCAAGGCCGAGCCTTGGGGTTATTCTGTGTACAAATACATCCTGAAGTGTCACGGTATGCCCGCCGGCGCCAGCTGAAGTTGAGTACAGGTAGGTCGCAAACGCGGTGTTGGAGGTCCCTTCGGCCGGCCTCCATGCGAGCCGGAACGTGGCAGAGACGGAGTCCGTGGTCGCCTCGCCGTAAACCGGGTGGGTCGAGACTGAGTGCTTCCACTTAACATCAGCCCCAGGGTCGAGCTTGCCGGCGGTCTTGGGTGAGAGGGAAAGTGATGCCTCCGTGTCTTGGGTCACTTTTTCGAGTTCCGGGTAGTCCGTCCTGGTGAGCGTGAGTTTCCCCGTAGTTCTGAGGCCGCTGAAGGCGCCTGCAAGAGAAGTGTCCAGGCCCAAGACCTCTCTCTTCTTACCCGTCAGAGGGTCCACCACCTCCCACTTGAGTGTAACGTGGGGCGTGAGAGTCCCGGGTCCCAGAGAGAACGCCGGCACGGCCGCCCTCAGGTTCGCCCTCTTCTCGCCGTGGTGTGCCCCCGACGCCACGTCCACCCTATCGAACTGCCGGTAGGTTACTGTTACTCGAGTTTTCCCAAGGGCCGCGGCCCAGAGACCTGTGAGTGCGAGTTCCTCGGATCCGGAGATCCTTTCCCCCGGCAGTCCCGGGGACAGGGTCTTTACGGGCCTGCGGTATCTGGCCGTGAGATTGAGGCCCCCAACCATCAGGCCGAGGTCGCCTCTTAGGCTCACCAGCGTGTGGGAGGACTCAGGCGATGTCAGATCAGCGTAGTCCGTAGCCTCATATCCGGCCCCCAAGGTCAGCTTGCCCGACCAAAGTGATTCGCGCGCCAGGAGCGAGACGGTGCAGCGCGTCTTGTCGAACCCGTCCTCCTCACAGTCGTCTATCCGCGAGAAGATGTACTGAACGTCCAGAGCCGGTCCCAGGTCAACAGTCGCCCCGACTCTGTCGGAGACTGTGTAGACAGGCTCGGAGCCAATCCTGCGCACCCTCGACTCGTTGTGTTCCACTGCGAGGGTGAGTGCGGGAAGAACGGGATACCTGCCGCCGACCCTCCACACGCCCAGATCCTCCCCTGGCACTTGCCCGATCCGGCTGAATCCCGGGGCGACTCGTTCGAATCCGGCATACAAGTACCCAGGGCCCACCGGATAGCGTGCACTCACCCGGCCCGCATAACCTGTAGCCGTGTGGTCCGAGGCGTCTGTGTCCACGAAACCCCGGACGTTCCTCCCCGGAACGTCGATGTCCTCGCCGTCGCGGGCAATCGCCGCCCCTGAGGCTGTCACCTCGAAGGCAAGAATCGAATAATCGGCCGATGCGCGCGTGCCTGCCCACATCACCTCTCCCCCGCCGGTGCCGCCGCCGCGGCCTAGGGCGGACACCGCCCAACCCTGAGTCCCGTCCACCGTTTCTATCGAGGCGCCGTCCCACGCAAGAAGGCCATCCTCAGTGGCGATCCACAGTCTGCCGTCCCACACATCGATAGCAGTGACCTCAAGACCTGAGGTCCCCGGCACGAGAGTCCAGACCCCCGCCTCGGACCTCCCGAAAACCCCGTCCGGCGCCGCGGCGAAGGTGCGCCACTCCCCAGCCATGTCCGGGCCGCTCACGAGGGTCGAGGCTCTGATCTCAAGTGCCTCCGGGCGAAAACCGGCGCCGGTGAACACGGCGATTCCGGCTCCCGTGGCGACCATCACGAGGTCGAGCACGGGGTCGTAGGCCATGTCGAGGACCGTGTCGGAGGGAAGCCCCGACGATGGAGACTTCCTGTAGGTAGTCCACAACTCAAGGTCGTTCACATCCGCGACCGCCACACCCTTGTCCGTTCCGACCCACACCGACCACGGAGTGACGGTCACAGATGAGAGGTTGTTGCTGGGAAGCCCGTCTGATGCGTACACCCTGGACCAGTTATGGGCGAGGTCTAGGGGGTTTTGTCCCGAGGGGCCCGGGGTCGCCTTGACCACAGTGAGCCCAGTTCCGGTGGCAAAGAACCACAGGTCGTCGAGGTAAGCTATGTCCCTGACGGCCGGCGACGACAGCCCGGAACCTACACCGTACCTTTGCCACAGGGTCGGGCCGACACTGATGCCTTCATCGTGGGCAAGGATGAGGCGGCGTCCGCCGTCTGAGTCTGAAACCCAGGCAACTGAGCGTATCTGGTTCGGGGCGTAAGCCTTCTGGTTGTCGCCGATCGGGAATACGTTGTGGCTGACACCGACGTCCGCGTCAACCGTGAGCCGTTGCCCTGCGTATTGGCCTGACAGGCCGACTACAGTGTGAGAGTTCGGCATGGTCGGAGTGGAATCAGGGTCAGGCGTGGAATCGGGGTCATCGATGGACGCGACTAGTTCAAGTGCGAGCTTGAGACGGTCATTCGGTGCCCAACGCACAGCAGCTCCGATTACATTCGTCTTGTAGTCAGTGTGGGCGCCCATAGGCCCGCGGTAGAACTCGTAGTCGATCCTGACGATATCCTCAGGGCTGACGGGCCGCACCATCGTCACTAGGCCCACCTCGTAGTCGATGGTGTAGTCTTCATCCCGCTTGAGCAGGATCTCGTTCAGGTACACGCGCTCGCTTCCCGCAATGATGTTGAGCCCGAGGTTGAAGATCCCCATAGTAAGCGGGTAGCTGTAGCGCACCCGCAGCCCGTCATAGGTGTCGAAAAAGAGCGCCGGGAAATCGAACTCGATCACCCCGGCTTCGTAATGGACAGTGATGCCCAGAAGCGGTTCGGTTTCCGCAGGCAGGAACACCCCGTCCTTGCGGATCTCCACCATCGCCGAACCGCTGATCACGTCAACCTGGCCCAAGTCGTAGAACCGGCCCCGGGAGTACTCGAGAAGGCCTGACTCAAGTATGAGACCGGGAGAGTCGGGAGCAACTCCAGCCGTGACCGTTATATGGGCCTGGGCGACCTCAGTGAGGAATGCCTCCTCAGTGACACTCCCGACCGTGAACGGATAGCGCTTCTGTTCCGTTCCAAACAACCCATTCTTCGCATTGTAGTCCCGGATCAACGCCTGAATCTGCCCTCTTAGAATGCTCAGGGCTTCCTGCTTGAGTGCAAGATACTCCCCGGCCGATGAGATAGCAGTGTACTGACTCGTCCCGAGTGTCACCGAGTCACCGGCGGCTATGGTGCCCTCGTCAGACGGAGTCTCCCGGTACAGGTATCCCAGATCCCACGCAGTGAGAGTCTCCTGGAATGTCCGGGCCCCGGGCTCGTCCCCATAACGGAACCATACCTGCATGAAGTCATGGTCGAACGCGGCGTCGAGAACGTAAAACTCCATGCCCTCAAGGCAGGCGGCAAGCCCCGTCTCCTCGGGCGTGGGACCGTATGGGCCTTCGGGCAAGTAGGTGATGGTCTCCTGGGCGGAGGTGCCCCGGAAAGTGCGGCTCGCAGGCACACCTTGTACCCTTCCGAAAGCAGCCCCGACGGTGAAGTCACAGACCCGTCCCTCAGCCCAGATGCCTATAAGACTCGCGTTTAGCGCGGTGTAGGGGTTCGCGGGGCGATAGATGAACTTGCCGAACTTGCCCACCAGGTTCTCGGCGGACAGACTCAAGCCCAACACCTGCACGTTCCCGCCTTTGCGGTTGTCCAGGTTGCCTGATATGGTGAGCCCGGGCAGCACTTCCCCGCTCAAACTCAGGCTCATGGTCTGCGCAGCGTCGAAGTACCCAGCAACATAGCCTGTGCCTTCAAGCGCGCCTTGCTCACCCCATCCGGTCCGCAGCCGGAACTCCGCCTCACCGACGATTTCGAAGTCGGCGCCAGCCGGGAAGGGCGCCATTACCGCGGCAGCAGCCAGGAAAGCGAGAAGCGCGGTGACGCGGGCCTTCCTCACGCGTCCTCTACACGCTGCGGAATGACTGTGGGTCGTCAAAATGTGTCACCTCGCGGGGTCACCCAGCAGACCTGGGGCCAAGATGAGACAGGCCGGGATTACCCGTACGGGAGATTCGGAGAACCTGCAGGTTAAGGGGGGGACCCCCTCCCGGGTACCCGGGACCGAGTCCCCCCGTGCGTTCTAGAACGTCATCCCCAGCGACACCCAGTGGTTGTCTGGAAGATCGTTGTGGGTCTGGTATGCGTAGTCAAGCTTGAAGTTCTTGAAATTGACCCCTGCTCCCAGGGAGAAGCCGGTTTCACCCTCAGTGCCGACCATCGCCCCAGCGCGCACCGAGAGGAACGATGTCACGGCGAACTCCGCGCCGACATGCCCCATGCCCGACGTATCGTAGTCGCCGGCCACAGTGAGCTTCCCGAAGAGGTTCGCCGCCGCCCCTACCACGAACTTTCGGTCGAAGGGGTCGGTGGTTCCGCTCTGATAGGTCACGTTGCCGATGAGGTTCTTGGCCACAACACCGAACCTGACCGGAGCCAGGTCCACCAAAATGCCCAGATCCCCGGTGAATCCGGAGCCGGGGTTGTCGGGAAGGGTCTGGGAGTAGTACTTGACCGTGCCCCCTAGGCTCACCTTTCCAAGGGCTACTGCGTAGGATCCCATGACAGCCAAGTCGGCGTAGTCAAAGGGCTCCGTTGGGTTACCATACTCGTCCGTGCCCTGGTTGATCGCGCTCAGACGGAGCGTCCCCAGGCCCATGTTCTTGTAAGTGACTCCGATACCGAGGTATGTAACCTCGCTCCACAGGCTCGTGTACATCGAGGTCATCTGAAACCCGTCGAGCGACGCGAGGCCTGCGGGGTTGTAGTAAAGGGCGTTCGCGTCGTCCGCGACGGCTGTGAACGCTCCTCCCATCCCGAGAGGCCGGGCGCCCATTCCGATGTCGAGGAAGGCAGCCGTCCCCACGAAGTCGGCGCCGTTCGCCGAGGCAGTCGGGGCGACTGCGAGTAACGCGACAATCACCAGAGCCACCAAACACGCACTCTTGCTCATTCTGATTGGCATCGTAGTCTCTCGCCTCCCTTTAGCGGCTTATAACGAGCCGCCCTATGTCGGTCCTCGTACCATCCGCCCTCAGCAGGAAGTACAGGTAGAGCCCGTTTGCGAGCGGCCGGCCGGACTTGTCGACCAGTGGCCAGACATGGACCCCGGTGCCTGCTTCCAGCGCCGCTGAGTAAACCTGTCTTCCAGCTATGTTGTACACGAAGAGTGTCGCGGGCGCAGACAGGTTGTAGTAGAAGTTGACCGCAATGGACGCCGGGTTGGGTCCGGCAACGACTTCATTCACTTGGACTCTGGAGACAACGAACTCGCCGCTCACATCGTCCCCAACGCCCCCTCGACCATCTTCAGCAATGACCTTGATGCGGTACCGGCCTCCTGCCGGAAGAGTCGCAGTGTTCAGCGTGTATAGGCCATCATTCGGTTGCTCAGCAGCGATTGCAGTCCAGGTTGCGCCGCCGTCAGCAGAGCACTGGATAGTGATCGTCAGAGGATCGCCGTCAGTGTCGGTAGCCACCCACGTGATGTCGTGAATACCTGTCCACACTTCCCCGCCAACCGGAGAGGTGACCTGCACCTGGGGATGGATGTTCAACCAGTCAAGGATCCGGAACAGAACAGACGCTGAATCATCAGGGGCTTCGCCGTTCTCCGTTATATTGATCCCGACTGAGGGAATGGCTTCGAACGGGAATGCGAAGAACACCAGGTAGTGGTTTCCTGAGTGTCTGAGTGCGTTGAAGGCTCCGTGGTCGTTGCTGAAGATTCCCACGGCAGACGCGTCTGGAACAATGCTGTCGCTCCAGTCGTTGAATCCGCACGTCGCCCAGTCCAGGGTGATCGCAATTCCATCAGAAATCGGGTCACCCTCAACCCCGGTCACTGTAGAAGTACCCACATCATGGTCTACGTCGACAACGCGCAAGTAGTCCCTGACGAAGTCGCTTGAGAGATCGATGTTGAACAGGATATCCTGTCCGGAGAGGAACACGGCGCCTCCCTTATCCATCAGGTCCATGAGGGCGGCCTGCTCTTCTGCGTCAGGGTAGCCAAGTTCACCACAGCTCCAAATCACGGCGTATTTCTCGAGCCCGGCCTTGGCTCCTGTTCCACCCACGACATCGGAGGGTGACACGACTTGATATGGTCTCCCAATTGCCTCAAGAGCGGAGACGAAGAAGTATTCGGAATCTGGGCTGGAATCATCGTCGTCCACCAGCACTACCCCGGTAGGTTCGAGTATACATACGACCAACTGAGCATAGGTGTTGGCCCCGTCGCTGTCGGTGACCTGAAGTGTCACAGTGTACCGGCCCGGATCTTCGTAAGAATGCTCCGTGTTCGCGGTCGTACCATAGTCAGAGCCGTCACCGAAGTCCCAACGGAACGCGAGCGGTACACCGGGGTCTCCATCGACGTCATGCGCAGCAGAGGCGAAGTGGATAACGCGTTCCGGTGGGCAGAAGTACAGGTCGGCATCCGCGCGCTCTATCGTGGCCGGTATGTTGATTCCCTCATTGGTAAGGAAATCGTAGATCCTGCCCATGAGGAAGGCCGAGTTGTTGGGATCCTCTCCTTCCCATGGTATCTCCTCCCATGGCATAGCCATGAAGACTACCCGATTCATCTCGCTTATGTGCCGTAGGGCGTTTATCTGCCCAAGGTCGTTGACAAGCATGCCCACTGGGTTCAGGTCCGGGATTATCGCGTCGTCGATCCCTATCTCGAAGTTGAAGTCCATGGACATGCCGTCTGTGATGTAGTCATTCTCTATTCCATCGACATGGGTTGCTCCGACATCCTCAGCCTCGACCTCGGCCACGCGCAGGTAGTCCCGGACAAACCAATTGTGGCCCTGATCATATATCAGGTCTGCGCTGGCCATAAATAGCCTGCCGCCTGAGTCGAGAAAGTCCGAGAGGAAGGCCTGGTCCTCTGGGAGCAGTGTCTGGGACCACGTCAAGCTAGTGTTCCAGAAGACCGGACGTCCCCGGTACTCCTCGGGAATTCCCAGGGGCAACCGGGAATCCACAATCACATAGGGCACGTCTGCTCCCTCGAAGGCCACCTGGAAGAAGACCTCGTAGTCGTACCCTCCGTCGTCGTCGACAAGTATTGCGGTTCCGGGATTCGCTACCACTACTTGGACAGGCCACTTCGACTCGACTCCTTCTGAGCTGACAACCCGGAACCAAGCCTGGTATCCTCCCTCTTCAGCGTAGGTATGAGCCACGGAGTATCCGTGGAAGTCGGGCGAACCATCGCCGAATTCCCACCAGCAGTCGGCAACCGCTGACGGGTCTTCCACCGCCGCCGTGAAGCCGACTTCCAATGGAGCAGGTCCGAAGGTCTTATCAGCAGTCGCCGACGTGATGACTATGGGGAAATGCTGCCTGATCGCGTTTCCCACGTTCAGCCGTCCGCCTGTTGTCATCTTCCCGGCGCAGGAAGGCAGGCGATCAACTGACTTGAGCAGGAGATCCTTTATCGTGGGTTCAGAACCCGCCCCGTTCCCCGCGGGCAGGCTCATGTCGTCCGGGTGGTACTGAGGCATGTCTGGGAACTCCGCTATCAGCAGGGCTGCGGCTCCGCTCACGTGCGGGGTCGCCATAGAAGTGCCGCCCATCCACGCATAGCCGTACGTGTATGTGGGATGCGGATAGCAGGATAGGATCCAGTATCCCGGAGCGGCCAGATCCACTGACTCAACACCGTAGTTGGAGAAGTCAGCAAGCTGGTCGTTCCAGTCGGATGCTGCGACCGATATCACATTGGGAAGATCGTAGGCTGACGGGTAGTGGGGGTAGATGTCGCAGTCTAGGCCGTTGTTCCCGGCTGCGGCTATAAACAGCATACCGGAATTGGCGATCGCTTCCTTGAGAGCCTCGCTGTATCCTCCGCCGCCCCAACTGTTACTTGTTATGGCAGCATCGTTGTCTTTCGCATAGTTCACAGCCCGGATAGCATCAAAGGTGCTTCCACCTCCCGGGCCGAGGAACTTGGCTGACATGATCTTGACGTCCCACGCGACCCCTACAACTCCAGCCCCGTTCGCGGCCGCCCCTATAGTGCCCGCGACGTGAGTTCCGTGGTAGTCCTCATACCACGCATCGAACACAGTGTTGTCGTCATGGAAGAAGTCCCAGCCATAGACATCGTCGATGAACCCATTGTCATCGTCATCTATGCCATTGTCTGGGATTTCTCCAAGATTGACCCACATGTTCGCGGCCAGGTCTGGGTGGTCATACTGAATACCTTGGTCAATGACACACACCACGACGCTGGATGCATCTGTTCGCACATCCCAAGCCTCGGGGGCGTTGATATCCGCACCTGGGTACCCTACATGCCCGAACCTACCGTCGCTGAAGTCTTGCCCGGAGTTGTTCATGCCCCAGAGGCGATGAAACCATGGCTCAGCCGGTGTTGCCGTCGGGAACCATAGGTAGTTGGGCTCGGCATACTTGACTGAGCGATTGGCCCTGTAAAGGGCGACGGCCTCCTCCACGGACATGCCATCCGGAAGCTTGACCCGGTATACCTCAGCCACCTCGCTTACTGGAACAGCCTGGATGACCTGAGCACCGAGACTGGCGCTGAAGGTGTGGAATTCATCGACCATTGCCTTGGCATCCGTGGCTTTGGGAACGAGGTCGGTCCTGAGACGCACCAGGACTTCGCCTTCAACGAACTGAGGCCCCGAAATCAACTCGCCGCGCTGCGCCACAGGGAGGATATCTGCCGCGCCCTTGGCTACAGGCACGGGCCGCGGCAACGGTCCGCCCGCGGCTGACGAAACGCCCACGGCAAGCAGGATGACCGCCGCAAGGCCCACAAGCACAAGATGTCTGTACATAGAGGATCTGGACACACTCTTTCCCCCTTTGCTGTGTGTTTGGACAGGCTTGTCGCTTAGGCAGCATTGCTCGGACGTCCTTGAGCCGCAATCACTTCCTTTCATGGTGTGTTGTAAGCTTCTAGAGTACAAGCTCTGATGGAATTCTCTGACCGCCCGTCGCTTTCCTGCCGCGTTTGAGGGAACTGACCACATTCTGGAGCGGCACTTCTCAGGCCTGTGCAACCGGCCCTCGACTTGGGCTCTGGCGGGAAACAAATAACTCCCTCGGCTCACTCTTCGCGGAGTGCCCTTGGGAGCTGATACACTGTGTTCCACCGGTCCGGTTGTCCTTCACACGTCGCGCATTCCTGTGCAAAAGCACACAACCTGCGGATCTTGGAGAGAACCCGTCGCATATCCAAAAACATGGTGCCCGGGACGAGACTTGAACTCGTACGGTGTTACCCACACGCCCCTCAAACGTGCGCGTCTGCCAGTTCCGCCACCCGGGCACGAACGGCGCGGCTTCGGTCGCGTCGCCAATACTGATTATACGGCCCCTCACCGGGGCTGTCAATGGCCATATCGAGAAACAGGCTCAGCTGCCCACCTACAGGCTTCGCTCTCTCGGGACCTCTGCCGACCCCCTACAGAACGCGCACTAGTTTGGGGTTCTCGAGCCGGCCCGGTATGCGCCCACGCTTGGCGATGGGTCTGCCTTCGACTTCCTTGAGATCCATGGTCATGTCGATGGGACGGGCGCCGGAGATGTAGCTTCCTACCCCGAAGGAATCGGCGCCGGCCGCGGAGAGGTCCAGGATCCTCTCTGGAGTGAGACCTCCAGACACGAAGATCCTGACATGGGAGAACCCAGCCATGTCAAGGCGCTTCCTGACCTCGTGAACTAGTTCTGGGGTGACCCCGCCCCGCTCCCCGGGTGTGTCAAGCCTTATTCCGTAGAGCCTATCGCCCAGGGCCTCCGCCACCCGTAATGCCTCCTCGGCCTCGTCCTTGAAGGTGTCCACCAGGATTATGCGGGGTTCGTCCGCGGGCATCTCGAGATCGTAGGCCTTCGCGGCCCGGACCGTGTCCCCGGCAATGATGAAGACCGCGTGGGGAACTGTGCCTCTGGGTTCCAATCCAGCGAGCTTGGCCCCTAGTATACAGCTGGCGGAACTCGCCCCGCCGACTACCGCGGCGCGCTCCATGACCGGCGCAACCGCCGGGTGGACGTGCCTCGCCCCGAAGCAGACAAATGGCTTGTCCCCCGCGGCAAGGCGTATATCCCGCGCTGCCGTGGCCCAGGCACTCGAGCTGGCGAGGATGCCGAGCAGCGCAGTCTCGAAGATCCCGAAGTCGGAGTACCGCCCGATGATCCTGAGCACCGTGTCCTTGTAATCGAAACTCTCTCCCTCGGGAACCGCCCACACCTCGACGTCGAGCCCGCGCAGGAGGCCGATGCACTCCGGGAGGCCGGCCAACATGCCAGCCCGGCGCGGGAATATCTCCGCCGTCACACGAGTTCCGGCAAGGCCCATCGATTCCAGGAGCTGCATGGTCTTGACGAAGTATATGTCCGTGGTATAGCCCCGGAGAATCTCTTCATGGGTCGCCGAGAACAGAGGTCGGTCAGGCTCTACGCTGAACTGTCTTGCGTCCGTGAGGTTCGATACTCTGGGATAACTGCTCATGTGGGCGGCCCTCCCGCAAAGGAAAATCAGCCTGATTATAGCACACCTGGCCGAGCCAGGGAACGTAGCGTGTCGCTTGATGCCTGATAATGCAGCCTACCACCTGGACAGGTCGATCTCGCCACCGGGCCATCGCGCACGGTACACCTGCCGGTAACGGGTGTACGCGTCGATCACCCGCACCACGTACCTGGCAGTCTCCGCGAATGGTATCTGTCGGGAATCCTCAAACTCACCTGACCAGATACCCTCCCTGACCCATCTGGCCACGTGCTTCGGGCCTCCGTTGTACGCGGCGAGCATGAGCGGGAGGCTCCCGTCGAATTCCCCTCGCAGCCATGAAAGGTACCACGTGCCGATCATGATGTTGGTGGCAGGGTCAAGGAGAACCGCATCCGTGTAATCGCCGATCCCCAGCGCCTCCGCTGCCCACCTCCCGGTCTCCGGCATTATCTGCATGAGCCCCACGGCGCCTTTGGGCGACCGGGCTTCGATTCGGAACCGGCTTTCCACGCGGATGATGGCGGATACCAGAAACGGGTCGACCCCGAACCGCCGGGAGTTCAGGGTGATAGGTTCAACGAACCGCAAAGGGTTCATGGCGCGCTGGACCCAGTGCGTGCGCACAGCAACTGCGCTCAGAAGGCCAAGGGCGATTAGAATGACGATAGGTCTTCTGAGGCGCCTTGCGTCTATGATCATGGAATCAACTCCGATGATAAGTCCTATGCCGAGAGAGGGCTGGGGATGCCTCGCAGCCTATGACCCGCCAAGGTCCTGCCACACGGCCGCCACCTGCTGCGCGGTCTCATCCATCTCGACATCCGTGCGGATGACGTAGTCTGCCCGCGCAAGGAGATCGGCCTCCGGTGTCTGCGACTGGATCCTCCGAATCGCCTGCTCCCGCAAGACCCCGTCTCGCTCCGTGATTCTCCTCACCTGCTCTTCGCGGTTCGCGACGGTCACAGCAACCCTATCCACCAGGTCCACGATGCCTGATTCGATCAGAACTGCAGCGTCCACCACTGCAACCTCGGGAGGCTTCTTCCGGTTGCGGACTCCAGCGAGCCATTCCGCGACTCTCGCACGGAGGATGGGGTGGGTGATGGTGTTGAGGCGCGCGAGTTCCCCGGGGTCCGAGAAGACGATCCCGGCGAGCCTCCTGCGGTCCAGGGAGCCATCCTCCAGGATGACCCCACAACCGAACACTGCGGCAATCTCCCTCAGGACGGGCCCGCCCGGCCGGACGATCTCTCGAGCTACCTGGTCCACGTCAAGTCTTGCCGCCCCGAGTTCCTCGAACAGCCGGGCAACGGTGCTCTTCCCCGTCCCGCTCTGCCCCGTGAGCCCCAATACCTTCATCCTCGCCCGGCCCCCCAAGCTCGCGAAATGCCTCAGGATTATTCCCCGCCCAGGGTGATAATCCTGCACGCTGCCTCAGATGAGGGTTATGAGGCCCATCAGGATAAGTATGCCACCCGGTGCGAGCCTCAGTCCCAGTCCTCCAAACCCCTCCGGCACCCGCGATCCCAACCGAAACCCCAGGGTGACCAGGGCAGACTGCATCGCGCCCACCAGGAGAACAGCCATGAAAGAGAACAACCCTCCCACTCCCGCTCCGAACCCCGCGCCCAGAGCGTCAAGGGTAAGCGAAGTCCCGAGCAGCACCGCCTCTCGAGGGCTTATCGTGCCGGATCGGTCCACGTCCGCGATCTCAGGATCCCTCATCACCTGCAGTACGACCCCCAGCGGACGCAGCCTCACCGAAAGGAGTGCTGCGTCCGGATCGCCGTCCTTCGCCGCTTTCTCCTTCGCCCCGTCCAACACCCCTTCAAGCCCGAGCCATACACCCATTCCAACCAGCACGATCGCACTAACAACCCTTCCCACGCGTGGAGCAAACGCCGTCGAAGCAAGGTGACCCAGGCTCATAGTCGCCCCAACTGCCAGGGCCGAGCTTATGCCGATGATTGCGAGCGCTCCCAGGGGGACGCGAATCCTCCGCAGGCCGTAACAGAGACCTACCCCGAACCCGTCCATGCTGATCGCCAGAGACAACAAGAGCAAGGCAACGACATCCATCACAACACCCCGGCCGGGCTGCCGCGCGCAGCACGGAGACCGTCGAGTCTTCGGCCTTCGCCCGGCCAGGGTCAGTATACGGGCCGAAAGGCAAAAAGGAACCCCCGGGCTGTGCCCGGGGGTCCTGCGGTTCGATTCGGCCTAGAACGGAACTGTGATTTCCAGCGTCCAGAAATTCCACTTCATCTCAGGAATCGGAGAATCTGGGACCCAGTCGGAGTTGCTGTCGATTCTGTTGTGGTACAGGTAGGACCAAGGCTTCCCGTAAGCAAAGAGGTCCTCGTCCTTCACGTCGACACCAATCCCGCTCTTACCGTATCCAATCGCTAGGGTGCTGGATCCGAGAGTCGCGTTCAGTGTCGCACGGAACCAGTCGTTGGGCGTCGAAGGAAGCATCGAAGCCGCGCCCGTGTCCGTCAGATTGAGCCCGCGGCGCGTGTACTCCGCTGACGCCTTCAGGTTGCTGCTGATCTTGTAGTTCATGGTCGCGCTTGCGACGAAGTCGCCGCCCTCGTCCTTCGTCAGGACGCCGACCTTGCCATCGAGCTTGTCGGTCACGACGAAGGTGCTGCCCAAGAAACCGTACAAGTACGTCGTAGCCTCGTCGCTCCCGACCTTGCCATACTCCGCGACGCCGGCGATCTGGGTCTTGGCGCTCTTGAAGAACGCGGGAGCGACTTCAGTCGTGTAGATGCCCCACGCCTGACTGTCAAGGGCTGCGGGGTCATCCTCGTGTGCGAATTCGTAGCTGGCCTCAGCGCCGATCTCGAGGCCGGCCATCGGGTTGCCCGAGACCGTGATGCCGACGATAGTGTCAACATCCCCGGTGTCCGCGTAGGTAGCGCCGTTCAGGTAGTCGACGTAGCCTTTGAAAGTGGTCCCGAAGACCGTGTAAGCGAGCGAACCATACCCCTTGTACCCGTCATAATTCGTCTCCGCGTCCTCGTCGAGGTCGACCTTGTAGGCGCCGGATACGGTCGCCACCAGACCCGGGATCGGGGTGACTTCGACGGATCCCTTGGTCTCGTTGTACTCTGCCCCTCCGGTGAACGCCGTCACGTACTTGTCACTGAGCGTGAGCGTAGCCGGAACTCCAGCTGGCAGAGAAGCGGTGACGCCCGCCTCGGCAACTCCCAAGCCGCGATAAGTGTAGAGAAGCGGCTCGTCGTCGTCAGGAAGCTGGAAGGGCGACACGAAGTTGTCGCCGACGGCCGTCCACTTGGCGTAGGCCGTCACCGGCCCGAGGGCCAGATTCTCGACCTTCGCCTGGTAGGCGATGTGGGTGTTCTCCTCAGCATACGGCACAAAGGCGTCCTCGGCCGCATCAAAGTAGAACGATCCCGCAGCGGCGATGGTCAGGTCTCCGCCGATGCCGGGGACCTTGCCCTGAAGGTCAGCGCCGACGATCACCTGTGGTGTCGCCTCTGAGAATCCTCCCGCCGCCGGATTCTCCGTGTAGGTGAGGACGCTGCCCAGAGTGAAGTCTGCCGGCAGCGGCACAGTCACGCGGCCAAGCACAGCGCTCCAGTTTTCGCCTGACTTGTTGCTGTCGACGCCGTAGACGTTAACGTTGGCGCCGAGGGCCGACCCTTTCATGTTCAGAACGATCACATCGTCTGCTGAAGTCTTCGCGTACGACGTGCGGACAACGCCCAGATAGTCGGCGATTCCCAGAGGATCCCCAAGAGATTCGAACCTCTTGGGGTTCGAGTAACTCGAGGAGTAGCCATCCGTGTGGCTGTCGCTGATCCAGAACGAGAACGGAGCAGTCTCGTAGGCAGCATACCAGTGGCCTAGCCAAATCTTGCCCACTCTGGTGCTGGATTCGCCGATGGTGTCGAAGACCGGATAGATCCTCAGCGGCAGATACGCGGTGATTGCGTCACCCTCTTTGAAGGTGAGGTTAAGCCGCAGCTGGCTGCCACTATCAAAGGTCCAGGGACTGAATCCGGCCCCAGGTTCAGTTGGCCACGAGATTTCCCAGTAGCCGTAGTACCTCCCGTCGACCTTCAGCGTGGCCGCGTTCGCCGGGGCGACCATAGCCACCACTACTAGGGCGGCGATGGCGAGAATGAGACTCTTCTTCATGAAGTATCCCCCTTACGGTTATTTCGTGAATTCACGCCCAACTGTGCTCGCCGGGGGAGGTTGTGAGTATCCATGTTTCCTCGGAATCTCCCGGAAGCGTGCATCCTGGGGCGTGGAGCGGTGCTTTCGCGTTCTGCGATCCGCCCGCTATGGACTCGACCCTGATAGCTAACCGTAGGTGCACCTCCTTTCGCGCTTTCAGGATCGAAAACTGAATCTAACTTGTCTTACATGGGTTGCTGGATCATGCTAGGGATTGTGCCACTCGGCCCAATCGAATGCCTAATTCTACACCCACTCAATAAATCCTTCAAGGTGCGGGAAGTATCGCCAACAAATTTGCTGCCAGAGGCGGACTACTTCGCGTCCTTCCAGCTCGCGCCGGATGACACATCCACCTTGAGCGGCACGGCCAGACGCACGGCCCCCTCCATCTCCGAACGCACCAGTTGGGTGAGGTCGGGAACCTCTTCCGCAGGGCATTCGAGCACCAGTTCGTCGTGGACCTGCAACAGCAACCGGGCCGCAAGCCCCTCAGCGGCGAGCCTCGAATGAACGCTCACCATGGCCTTCTTGATTATGTCCGCGGCGGTCCCCTGAATCGGGGTGTTCATCGCGACTCTCTCCGCGAACTTCCGCACGGCCATGCTGGGACTTACGAGTTCAGGGAGGTACCTTCGGCGGTTCAGAAGGGTCGTCACGTAACCGTCCGCCTTCGCCTGCGCTATGATGGAGTCCATGTAGTTCCTGACCCCCCGATACCTGCTGAAGTACCGGTCGATGAACCTCTTGGCCTCCGCGGGGGTCACCCCGATGTTCTTCGCAAGCCCATAGTCACTGATCCCGTACACTATCCCGAAATTCACAGCCTTGGCCCTCGAGCGCATCTCGGGAGTGACCTCATCGAACCCCACCCCGAATACCTCGGCCGCGGTCCTTCTGTGAATATCCTCGTCTGCGAGAAAAGACTGAATCAAGACGGGGTCCTGCGAGATGTGTGCGAGGACTCTCAATTCGATCTGGGAATAGTCCGCAGTCACAATCACCCAGCCCGGGGTGCCTGGCACGAAAACCTCACGGATCTTGCGGCCTTCCTCGGTTCTCACCGGTATGTTCTGCAGGTTCGGGTCAGTGCTCGACAGCCGGCCGGTGGCGGTGACAGTCTGGTTGAAAGTGGTGTGCACCCGCCCGGTCTCGGGGTTCACCATGCCGGGCAGCGCGTCGGCGTAAGTGGACTTGAGCTTGGCCAGGCTTCTGTGCTCAAGGATCTTCTGGACGATTGGGTGCTTGTCCGCCAGGCTTTCCAGGACCTCGGCGTCCGTGGAATACCCAGTCTTGGTCTTCTTAAGCGGCGGGAGACCCAGTTTCTCGAAGAGGACCACGCCCAGTTGCTTGGTGGAGTTGATGTTGAACTCCTCGCCTGCCATGCGGTATATGTCCTGTGTCAAGGCCGCAAGCCTGCCATCCATGTCAGCCGACAGCTCTGCCAGCCTCGCGGCGTCAACCTTGACCCCGGTCATCTCCATGTCCGCGAGCACCTGGACGAGGGGCATTTCCACCTCCCGGTAGAGTCTCTCCATGCCGAGCGCGGATATGGTGGCAAGCAGCCTCGCCTCCACCTGATCCATGGAGAGCAGGCACGCGGCTGCGCGCGGCGCGACGTCGGAAGGACTGGGGCACGCCCCCGGGTCTTTCAGTCTTCGGCTCTCCGTATCCACGAACCCACGCACCGCAGGCAGTTCCACACCCACCCACCGCCGGGCGACATCGCAGATCTCCCCGTTGGGGGCGGAAGGGTCGCACAGGTAAGAGGCTATCATCGAGTCGAACGAGATCCCGGAAAGCCGCACTCCCGCCCGGGCAAGGAGGATCATTTTCTCCTTGCCATCGTGGCAAACCTTGTCCACCCTGGGGTCCTCTAACACCGAGCGTAGCAGGCCGATCACGGCGGGAAGCGGGACCTGGCACTCGCCTTCCCCCACAGCCACGTAGACCCTGACTCCCTCGGCCTCGAGGGCGAGACCCACTACCCTCCTAGTCATGGCCCCCGCGCCCGTGCTCACCACGTCGAATGCGAGCCTGCCGCCGCGGACCGGCAAGGCCTGCACCACTTCCTGGAGCCTGGTCCCGGAGGTTATGATCTCGAGCCCTTCAGGCGCCTTCGCCTCGCCAGACACCTGGAAGAGCGTCCCGGCCGTCGAACCCTGCGCACCTTCGGCCTCTGCCTGCGGAGTGGCCGTCCCGGCGGCGGTGGCGGCTTCAGGCGCCTCGCCTGCCTTCGTTGCTTCCCCAGCCTTCCGCGCAAGCCTCGCAAGGAGCATTCGAAAGTCCTGCTTCCTGAGGAAAGAGGCCAGCCTGTCTGGGTCCTGCCTGGGAGCGCAGCAGCGGTCCAGGTCCAGCTGGATCGGGGCATTTCTGTCTATGGTGGCCAGGCGCTTGCTCTGGAGCGCAACCTCTGCGTTCTCGAGAAGGGCGTTCTTCAACCTCTCCTGGGGGATCGAATGCACCTTCCCCAAGATATCCTCGACCGTGCCGAGCTCTCCGACGAGCCTCAACGCGGTCTTTTCCCCCACCCCGGGCACCCCGGGGATGTTGTCTGAAGTATCACCCATGAGCCCTTTGAGATCCGGAATGAGCTCGGGGCCGAACCCGTACTTCTCCCGGACTGCCCTGGGGTCATACTCCTCAAACTCTGTTATCCCACGGCGGGTCAGGAGCACGTGCACTTTGTCGGAGACAAGCTGGAGGGCATCCCGGTCTCCTGTGACGATTACCGCCTCGTTCCCGGATTCTTCCGCGAGGCGTGCCACGGTGCCGATGACATCGTCCGCCTCCCACCCGTCGATTTCGCACACCGAGAAGCCGAAAGCCTCAGCAGCTTCACGGACTATGGGCATCTGCACCCTGAGCGCGTCGTCCATTGGCTTTCGTTGGGCCTTGTAGGCCTCGAACTCCTGGTGCCGGAATGTGGGCGCGGCCCGGTCGAACGCGCAGATCACAGCATCCGGTTCCTCCTGCTCCAGGAGTTTCACAACCATGTTGCAGAAACCCAGTACGGCGTTGGTGGGAGTGCCGTCCGCCCGGGTGAGAGTCGGCGGCAGAGCGTGGTATGCCCTGTGGGCGAGACTGTGCCCGTCCAGCACGAGGATCTTGCGACGCTTCTCGAAGGCCACTTCGATGGTTCCTCCCCTCTCAGTTCCAGCTTATTCTTCCACGGCCCTACCCCGAATACCTGCACCAGTATCTCTCCCCACAACTTACTTGAAGGTCTGGCCACACGTATGGTGAAACAAGCCATACAGGCCGCACACTCGCAGGAAGGGAGTTTTGGCTCATGATTCGGAGGATGAAGCTGCTCGCCCTCACAGCGCTGGCCATGATAGTCATCGCCAGCCCGCGCGCAGCGGGCGCCCCCTCGCTCGTTGACATAGATGGACACTGGGCAGAGGGGGCCATCAAGTCCCTGGTAAACATGGGGGTAGTCGAAGGCTACCCAGACAAGACCTACCGGCCCGAAAGCCCTGTCACCCGGGCGGAGTTTGCCAAAATCGTCTCTCGGGCATTTGGCTTCGCGCCCTCGATGGACACTGGGTTCCGCGACATGGATGGGCATTGGGCAGAGCCGTTCGTGTCCGCGCTCGACAGTGCCAAAGTGGTCACGGGCTACCCGGACGGCACCTTCCAGCCCTCTCGGAACATATCCAGGGCCGAGATGGTGACCATGCTCGCCCGCGTCGCTCAGCTGGGCGAAATCGGCGCAGCTGACGCGGCCACATGGGTCCCGAGCTTCCGGGACGTCGGAGTGGACCACTGGGCATTCAGATACGTGGAGATCGCGCGGAGGCTCGATATCATCCCGCTCCATTTCGGCCTGGTGTTCCAGCCTGAACAGGCCACCACCAGGGCTGAGACTGCCTACATGGTCAAAACCCTGTCCGACGCTCAGTTCGCCCGGGGAACGGTAACCCAGATCAGTTCGACCACGCAGGCCGTGACAATCAAGAACGCCGCCGGCGACACCCAGGTGATTCAGGTGGACCCGGACACTGTGATCTACCGAAACGGCACTGCCACGACCCTCGGGTCCATCAAGAAGAACGACACCGTCTTCGTGGTCGGCACAAGCTACGGCATACCCCGGTTTGTGATGGCCGAGGGGTTGGTGACGAAGGAGGACATCACCAGGAAAGTCAGCAGCCTGACAGGAGGAGTCCTCACTCCTGACCAGATCGACCTGATCTCCCGGGGCAAGTGGGAAGAGGCCAGGGAAGGCATGAGCCCCGCGCTGGTCTCCCGGCTCACAGAGATGGGCCTGACCACGGAGGAAGCCCAGGCGATCCTGGACCAGAACTGGAACCGCCTCCCCGAACTCGGCCGGGAGAGGCTCTCGATGGCACTCGGAGATGAACTCGGCGTCGCGCCTGAGCTGATAGCCGCAGTCATGGATCGCGATTGGGAGTCCGCCAAGACCTATGCCCAGCTCGAAGCGGCACAGATCCTCCTGTCCAGGTTGCTCAAGCTGTAGAGACACTGCGAAAGACGCCCGAGGTTGGCCGAAACTGCGCGGGAAATCTGTGTTGCCAGGCCGGTCGGTTTGTGGCCGGCCTTTCCCGTGCCCTACGGCCGGGCTCATCCAGTGCACGGCGGAACAACTCTGACGCCAGAAACGTCTGAAGCTATGAACACATGCTGGGCGATACAGGAGGGACAATTCCATGCCATCTTCCCGTGCTAAGATAATGCTGACGCTAGTGTGCGCGGCCGCCCTCGTGGCGGCGCTCGCGCTCGCGGTCCGTCCATTGCCGGCACAGTCGGCGGAAGGAGACGATGGAGCGGTGGAGTTGACGATCTATAATTCCGACCTTGCACTCGTTCGCGAGAGGCGAGCTCTGGAGATCCCCGCCGGGACAAGCACGGTGCTGTTCCGCGATATCTCCGCCCGGATCAACCCCGCGACCGTCAGTTTCACTTCCCTTACCTCCCCGTCCAAAGTGAGGGTGCGCGAGCAGAACTACGAGTACGACCTGGTGGAGGATGCCAAGCTCCTGAACAAGTTCATCGGCGAGCGCATAACCATCGTAACTCGCGGAGGTGAGGTGTACCAGGGATACCTTCTGAGCGGAGCGCGCGGGGCGTCTTCGGGCACCATAGTCCTCTCTGCGGGCCCAGACGGCACTGGGGAAGTCACTACAGTCCATTCTGGAGACATTCAATCCGTCAAGTACCCGAGCCTGCCAGAGGGCCTGATTACCCGCCCAACACTGGCGTGGCTGGTGACCAACTCATCTGAGACAACGTCTCACGAATGCCTTGTAACCTACTTGACCGGTGGCTTGTCGTGGTCCACGGACTACGTCGCTGTCATCGGGCCCAAGGATGACACCCTCGACCTAACCGGGTGGGTCACGGTAACCAACGAATCGGGGACGACTTTCCGCGACGCAAAGCTGAAACTGGTCGCAGGAGACGTCAACCGGATGGCCGACGAACTCGGTGCCGGGGACGTACTGTATGCCATGAGGTCTGTGGCCGAGGCCGATGCCAAGTCCTTTGAGGAGAAGGCCTTCTTCGAGTACCACCTGTACACGTTGCAGTTTCCCACCACGCTCAAAGAAAGCCAGGTCAAGCAGATCGAGCTTCTCTCCGCTGCATCTGTGCCTGTCAAGAAGGTTCTCATCTACGACGGCGCCAGGGACGACACTAAGGTAAAGGTAGAACTCGAGTTCTTGAACCGGGAATCCGACGGGCTCGGCATACCACTTCCCAAGGGCGTGATCCGCGTCAGCAAGGAGGACACCGATGGCAGCCTGGAGTTCATCGGCGAAGACCGGATCGACCACACCCCCAAGGACGAGAAGATCCGCATCCAACTAGGATCCGCCTTCGATGTGGTGGGGTCGAGAATCGAGACAGGGCGAAAGCACATCGGGGACAAGGTTCGTGAGGAATCCTACAAGATAGAAGTGAAGAATCATAAGGAAGAGCCGGTGGAGGTTCACGTTCGAGAGCGGTTCTCATGGTGGCTGCCGTGGGAGATCGTGACCGCGAGCGCCAGCTACACCAAGGTCGACGCAGGGACGATCGAGTTCTCGCCGACGATCAAGCCGGGAGGGACCGCTACAATCACTTACACAGTGAGGTACACCCGGTAGGTCCGAGGCGTCCTCGAGTGGGTGAGCACCGTCCTGCCTGGCCTGGCTCAGGTAGGCTCGGTGCTCCCGCTTTTTGTCCCCGCCCCGCCGGACGACGTGGAGGAATAGTAGGAGACGTGGAGAAACCTAGGTAGTCGTCATCTTGGCATTCTTCTTCCTGGGGGGCACTATGTGATGAAGTTGATCCCTGACTCGGTCATGGAACACACTATGGACCTGACGCCTGAAGCCCGCACTATCCTGGAGACGAGGTATCTTCTCAAGGACAAGCAGGGCACAATAGCCGAAACGCCGGAGCAGATGTGCCGGCGGCTCGCGTTGGAGGCTGCCAGGGCTGGGCTGAGGTATAAAGGGTGCACCCAGACCGAGCAGGGACGGGTCGAGTTCTTCTATTGGCTTCTGGTAGAGTCCCTTTTCTCGCCGAACTCCCCCACCTGGATGAACGCAGGGACTGAAAACTCCCAGAACGCCGCGTGCTTCGTCCTGCCTGTCGAAGACTCACTTCCCAAGATATTCGATGCAGTCCGGGGGGCAGCCCTGATACACCAGTCGGGCGGAGGAACCGGTTTCGATTTTTCCAGCCTGCGGCCAAAAGGAGACGTCGTGAGGTCCACCGGCGGGGTCGCATCAGGCCCGGTTTCGTTCATGGCGGTCTTCAACGCGGCTACCGAGATCATCAAGCAAGGCGGGAAACGCAGGGGGGCGAACATCGGCATCCTGAGGGTGGACCATCCCGACATCGAGGGCTTCATCACGTGCAAGGAGGACAACTCAGCGCTCTCCAATTTCAACATATCCGTGGGAGTCACAGACGCCTTCATGGACGCTGTCGAGGCCGATGCAGACTACTCACTGATCAACCCCAGGTCCAAGCGTGTCGTTGCCACGAGGAAGGCGCGACAGGTATTTCAACTGCTGGTGGATCACGCCTGGCGAAACGGCGAGCCCGGAGTCGTCTTCCTCGACAGGCTCGAGGAGGGCAATCCCACTCCGGCCCTGGGCCGCATAACCGCCACGAACCCCTGCGGGGAGCAACCTCTCCTCCCTTACGAGGCCTGCCACTTGGGAAGCGTGAACTTGCAGAAGATGTTCCTTCCCGAGCCTTTGGACACAGAGTCGATGATGGCTTCGTCGGGGATAGGCGGCCGCTGGATCGACCCTGGGTTCGCGTCAGCATGCACTGACCTTCTTGACTCGGAGATGCGACACATCAACTGGGACCTGCTGCGGGCGGTAGTCCACGGGGGTGTGGACTTCCTTGATTCGGTGATAGACGTGTCCAGCTACCCTCTGCCCGAGATCGACAGGATGGTCAGGACCACGCGCAAGATCGGCCTCGGCATAATGGGCCTTGCGGACCTCTTTATACTCCTTCGGGTCCCTTACGCCTCCGAGAAGGCCGAAGTCCTGGCGGAGTTGATCGCCAGGTTCATAACCCACGAGGCGCGCGTGAAATCCACGGAACTCGCCGCAGAACGTGGCCCCTTCCCTGCCTTCGCCGAAAGCATATTCGCAGAGCGAGGCCAGGCCCCGGTCCGGAACGCCACTGTCACCACGGTCGCTCCGACCGGGACTATAAGCATGGTGGCGAACGCTTCGTCAGGGTGTGAGCCCATCTTTGGAGTGGCGTTCACAAAACAGAACGTTCTCGGCGGCAGGTCCCTCACCCAGACCAACTCGATGTTCGTGGAAGACGCGAAGCGGCGGGGCATCTACTCCGATGAGCTCATGGACAAGATCGCAGAGAACGGTGGATCGCTGGCTGGGATCAGTGAGGTGCCCGAGGACATGGCCGAGCTATACCGGACCGCCCTCGAGATCCCGTGGGAATGGCACGTGAGGATCCAGGCCGCGGTGCAGCGCGGCATAGACAACGCGGTCTCAAAGACCATAAACCTCCCGAACGACGCGACGCCTGAGGATGTGGCTGCAGCTTTCGTCATGGCCTACCGGCTCCGGTGCAAAGGCATCACAGTATACCGCGCAGGCAGCCGCGAGATGGAAGTGATAAGGCACAAGCCCAAAGCAGCCCCTGTCCCAGGACTCGCTCTTGCCGTCTCGCGAGGCCGGAAACCCTACACCGTCGACGCGGATCTGTGGGGCAGGCTCCTCCCGATCGACAGGCCCGAGACGTTGTCAGGCATCACTAAAAGGATCGCGACCCCATCCGGCACCCTCTGGGCGACACTCAACCTCTACGACAACAGGCCTTTCGAGATGTTCTGCCAGATAGGGAGAGCAGGCACGGACATCTACGCGTTCACTGAGAGCATCGCCCGTCTCATCTCCCTTGCGCTCCGCGCCGGGGTGGACCCGACCGAGGTTGCAAAGCAGTTGCGGGGGATCGGCGGCAGCGGCCATGTGGGGTTCGGGCCGAACCGGGTCCTCTCGGTCCCAGATGCCATCGGGCGCATGCTGGAGCAGGCGATCCAGGTCAGGTACGCCGGATCAGCTTGGGTCACCCCGCCCGAGCGCGGAATCGCAGGTCAGGCAGCCCCGGCATCGGATTGGTCGCCCGGCTGCGACGTCGATGGCCATGTCCAAGAGGTGCTCCCCTTCGAGCACGTTCGGGAAAGCCCATCCGAGAATCATGCTCCCACAGGGAGCAGCCAGCCTGAAGCGGCACAGACCGAGGGCCCTCCTTCGGGCGGACACGTGAACTCAGGGGCGTCTGGTGCAGATCATGCTCCGGCCGGGTCAGAATGCACCGGCGAAGCCGCCCCGGCTGGAGAACCGACTCTGTTTGCGAAGACCGTCACCAGGCACGACTTATGTCCCGCGTGCGGCAACTACTCCCTGATCTACGCATCAGGGTGCAGCGAGTGCAGGCTCTGCGGGTACAGCGCCTGCTAGAAACGGCGTTCATGCGACACTCTTGTTGAACTGTCTCGTGGCCAAAATCAACATGGCAACAGAGAAGATGCCCATGAAAGCCAGCCCACGCCCGATCGGTGCCCATGCCCAGCCTTCGACCACAAGGGCCCGCATGGGCTCCACTGCATAGGACACGGGGTTCCATCGCGCGACCGAGGCGAGCCACGAGGGCATGGCCCTGGTTGGGAACATGGCGTTGCTCGTGAACATCAGGGGCATGGTCAGGAAGTTGATCACAGCTAAAAGCGTCTCGTGTGTTCGTATGACCGATGCCAGGGCCAGAGATATCCCCGACATGGCGAAGCTGAACAGCACGGCGATGACCATGACAACAAGAAACCCGGGGATTCCAGTCCGAAATCTGACTCCCATCAAGCCCGCGATCACAGCGATCACAGTGACCTGGAAAGCAGCCTGCACTGACCCTGCAACCATCTTCCCGAGCGGGATCGCCGACCGGGCGATAGGGGCGGCGAGCATCTTGTTCAGGTACCCCGTGCGCCTGTCCCAAATTACCGAAGTCCCGCCGAAGACTCCCCCGAAGAGTGAGGTCATGATCATGATGCCAGGCGTCATGAAGTCGATGTACCGCCCCACCCCGAGCATGCTCGCGGCATAAGGGTTGCTCGTCAGACCCGACATGAGGTTTCCCATGAGCACGAGCCAGATGAGGGGCTGTATGACCATCATGATGACCCGCGTGGGCTGTCCCGCGAAGTGCTTGAGTTCTCGCCACGCAACCCACCTGATGTCTTGAACCGTCTAACTCATCTCCTGATCCTCCTCATGCGCATCCGCTCTCTCATGGCATCCTCCCGTGTCCCCGACTCCTGCCTGAGCTCCCGGCCGGTGAAAGAGAGGTAGACATCGTCAAGAGATGGCTTCTTGAGGGTGATGGACGAGATCTCGGCCCCCGCATCCTCCACCGTTCGGAAGATCGCGGGCACGGCGGTATCTCCATCCCTGACGACCACCACATGGAATTCGTCTTGCGCCCGCACGCTCACGACGAACGGGTGCGCCTCCAGGGCCGCGAGCGCCGCCCCCGGATACTCTCAGGGGACCGGGGTTCGAATCTGAGTGTCACCAGGTCCCCGCCGAGCGCCCTCTTGAGTGCTTCCGGTGAATCGATGGCCTTTATGACGCCGCGGTCGATAATGGCAATCCTGTCACAGAGATGGTCAGCCTCTTCCATGTAGTGTGTGGTGAGAAAGACCGTGACCCCATGCTTGGAGATGGTAGAATCTGCCCTGAAGGTGGAGGTTCTCCCTTCCTGTCAGGGCGTCGTCGACCGATAGATCCTGGGAGACATAGCCTAAGACTTGCCTGGCCTGGTTCGCCTCCCGGGCGGCATCATACCCAGCCACACTCGCCACGCCCGACGTCGGCCTTACCAGAGTCGTCAGCATGATAATGGTAGTCGTCTTGCCGGCGCCGTTTGGGCCCAGGAACCCGAAGATCTCCCCCCGGGCTACTTCAAACGTGATTCGGTCGACCGCCCGGACTCCGCCGGGGTAAGTCTTGCTCAGTTCCTGCACCTCAATGATACAGTCCGCGGTTTCCACCCCGAGCCCTGCCCCCTTATGTTATGACCTTCCGGTCGGGCCGGGGCCCGGCTCTAGAAGAGTCTTGTCCCTCGAATCGCATCCTGCAGGGCTTTCTCGACGACCTTCGCCACGTCCACCTCGCCAAGACGGGTATGGATCCCTCCATGATGAACTCCGACACCGAACGTCTCGAGTCCCCGCCCGCGGCTCTCACCCACAGCCACGACTTCCCCAGAGGAGAGGTCCACAAGCCGGAACCGCACAGTCGCCATACACTCGTACTGGACTTTCACGTCGAACTTGTTACGGCCCAGGGAGACTTCCGGCTTGGGTTCGGTCAGCTGGACGTTGAAGACTGTCACGATCAGGAGATGACTCAAGCCCCATTCAGTCCTGAGCCTATCGTAGTCCTCCTGGCTGAACCGCTCTACTCCGACGGCCTCAAGGCGAGTCCTGCGGGACACGTACTCCACTATCGTAGACTGGACGTCGACCGAAACAGGCATCGGGGACTGCAGCACCGCCGCAACCCCGACTCTCTTGCCCTCCAGCTGCTTCAGCAGACCCGGGTCCGCCTCACACCCAGCAACAAGGGCAGCCACCAAGAGAACCGACACGATCCCAATCACACGCCAGATCATTCTGTTCACTCATCATCGCCTCCGCTTGCAGGGCCCGAGATGGGGCGTTTCTGTCTCCCCGCGCAGCCTATCACCCGTCTTCTCCAGGGTCACCTTCGGTCGTCTGTGTGTCAACTCCCTGCAGACCCGGGCAGCCGGGCACCCTCCAGGCGAAACGGAATTGAAGGGCACCAGCGGAATGAGCTGGCACCCTTCGACTCGTCATGAAGTCACGGGCGTGCCGGTGGCGCGGCCCTTGCTACTGCTCCTCCTCGGCCTCAACCCGAATCCTCGCACCATCTTGGACGCGCCGGAATTCGGTGGGATCCCCGAGAACCCTGCCGAATACGTTCACCGGGCTTGCCGCTCTCGGCTTCGGGCCGGTGCTGGCCGGAGTCCGCCCAAAGAAGATACAGAACGCAGTCCCGGGCGGCCAGTACCCCAGATCCCCCACCTCAACATCTGCCCGGGCGTTCTCCGGATCCAAACTTACGGGGATGGAGAAGTAGATCTCGTCCCCCCACCTGTTTGCGCGCGCTTCAATGGGCAATGCCGCGGCTATGGCTGCAGCAGTCTCAGACTCGTCCAGCTCCGCCAGGGCAGAGACTTCCTTGGCGGTGATCCGGATGCGCAACGTGTTTCCCTCCCGTCACTTCTGGGGCTTCACTATCGGGCCGAAACCGACCGCTTCCAGCCATTCCTTGGGGTACCCGACAGACGTGCCCACAGTTTTGTCGTTGACGTACCCATCATTGTACTTCATGATCAGGAATTCGGCAAAGTCCCAGTACTCTTCCACCACTCTGTTCCCGTTGGAGACGCAGTACTGAGTGAGGAATTCCCGGGCTAGGGCGGGGTCGCGGGCATACAGTTCCGTGGCGGCAGTCTCCACCGCAGTCTGCAGTGCATACTGCCGTCCCTCGATCTCGCGCTGTTTGACCACGATGTCCTTGATCATATAGGAGTACTTCAGGTTCGCCCAGTTGCCCACGAAGTCGTAGACCCACCACGCAGCCTTGTTGTCGAACTTCGTCGGGGATCCGATCGTGTAGGCGTGTGGCAGCTTGCTGATACCGGCGTAGAACGGAACGTACACAGTATTGTGCGGGGCATCCGCACCGAACCAGAGCACGCCGCCGACCGGGTCAGGAAGCCACGCCCGCGACTGTGAGGTCCAGGTATAGGTGCACCTGAATATGGAGATCGCGCGCTCCCAGGCACCTCCTTGGCTCGTGGGGGTCGCCCACCGGTCCGGAGTGCCGAACGGCCCGGCCGCAAGTCCCTGCGTCAGGTCAAACTCCGTGCCTTCGTAGTGGTCTCTCTGTATGGAGTTGATGAAGTCAACCGAGACATTTTCGTCAGGCTTGACGGAAAACGGGTACCTGTCCGCCCACGGGTCGAGGTTCAGCGATGGCGCAACCAAGCTCAGCACGCGCCATTCGCGGCGGGAATTGTAGGGGTTATCCTTGGGGCCGTACGCCTCGTAGAACACAAAAGGCTTGCCGCTTCCCGGATCCCACCACCCATTCTCCTCCGCAACTGCGAACACATTGGCTGATGCCATGAAGTAGTCGGGGTTCGAAAGGTCTATTTCGCCTATGCGGGAGCGGTTGGCGCTCACGCCCACGTGATCATCGGGTATGCGCTGGGCCGCCCAGACTGCGCTGTTTTCAAGAGGGCCTGACCCGAATATCTCGAACATCCACACTTCGTTCGGATCTGCGACGGTCAGGCACTCGCCTCCATCACAATAGCCGTACTCCTCGGCGAGAGAGCCCATCAGCTTGATGGCTTCCCTTGCGCTGGAGCACCGCTCTAAGGCGATCCTGGAGAGTTCCACTATGTCGAACCAGCCCAAGGGGTTACGGAGTTCGCGCCGCCCGCCGATGGTTGTCTCTCCGAGGGCAAGTTGCTTCTCGTTCATTATGGCATAGGAGCCGAAGAAATAGCCGTAGGTGTGAGGGACCTGGGGGATCTCCCCTTTCAGCTGCCTGGGGGCGTAATGGGGGTCGTCTGGGTGCCTGAAAGAGGGGGTGAAATACACTTCGCGCATCGCGCCTTCGGGGTAGTCGGCAGGCGGGATGTAGAATAGGCGCGGATCGCAACTGCCGCAGTCGTCGGTATGAGTAGTCATGACCGACCCGTCCACACTCGCGCCCTTGCCGACCGGTATGGAGGTGCACGCGAATGCCGGGGTCGCGCCGAGCGCCACGATGACGAATCCAGCGATCAACGAGTATAAGAGCGCCTTGACTGACTTCTGTCTCACTTTGGCCATCCTCCTTATTCTGGATTTTTGCCCGAAGCTGGGAGCCCCGGCCCGCCGTGAGGGCAGGGCCGAGGCTCCGTCCTTAGTGGATCGCAGTGCCTTTGTGTTACGGGAGGTAGTGGTCAGGCTCGTCGAGTCCGACTACCCTGCGCAGCCACGACTCAGGATAGCTGACCGCGTTGACCTTGCCGTTCTCGGTCACGAAGCCCATGTTGTACTTCCAGATC
>JANLFS010000002.1:37579-53716 GCA_024655925.1 Bacillota bacterium
GGGGACTTCTCGATCATCTGATCTAGAAGTCCCCACCAGGCATCGCGAACCGTCTCCACATTGCGGTTGGCATAGGTCGTCAGGAACTCCCGGGCAAGCGCCGGGTCCTTCTTGTGTAGTTCGAGCGCCGCAGCCTCGACCGCAGGCTGAGTCCGGACAGCATGCCCCTCGTACTTGTCCTGCCACTTGGCGATGTCCTTGACCATGTAGGACCACTTCAGGTCCGCGTAGGTGCTGACCGCGGAGATCGCCCACCAGTAGGAGTCGCGGGTGAACACCTGATGCGACCCGGCCTTGTCGTTCATTATGGGTGAGATCTCAGTCATGCTGGCGTAAAACGGCACAAAGCAAGTGGTATCCGCGTTGGCCGCTCCGTACCACACGACCCCTCCTATGTCGTCCGGCAAATCCGCGCGGGACTGGGTGACGATGACATATTCCGACTGCACCTGGGCAATCATCCGCTGCCAGGAGTAGGTCTTGCCGTCGACCTTGAAGCTCAGGCCGCGGTAGCGCCTGGGGTTGTTCCACGGACCAGCGGTGATGGAGTCGCCGGTGTAGTACTCGGTGCCCTCGTAGTGGTCGCGGTGGATTGCGAAGATGTCCTCGAGACTCAGCTTCTTGTCGACCGGAACAGAGAAAGGCAGGTTTCTCTCATCGAGCGTATCAGCGAGGGAAGGCGCCGCGAGCGAGAGGACTCTCCAGACGCGGCGTGCGCACGTCGCGAAGCTGGTTGCGTTGCAGAAGTGCTTCCTCCAGCTGAACGGCTCGCCTTTGGATGGGTCGTACCAACCCTGCTCTATCGCGTACTCTACGATTCCCGGCGAGAACATGAAGTTCTCATGGTCATTGAAGTCTATCTGGTCGATAACAGCATTGTTAGCTGACGCGGCCACATGGCCGTCAGGGACGCGCTGAGCGACCCAGAAGGCGCCTGGCTCGTCGGAGCCTTGCTCCCAGAGAGGCCCAGGGCCGACTATCTCGAAGACCCAGCATTCGTTGGGGTCGGCTACAGAGAGCTCCTCTCCGCTGTCCTTGTACCCGTACTTCTCGGCGAGCTCGCCCATGACCTTGATGGCCTCACGGGCGGTCGCTCCCCGTTCGAGGGCAAGCATCGACAGGTTGGTGATGTCGAAGTAGCCGTTGGGGTTCCTGGACTCCCGGCGTCCACTGATGGTAGTCTCGCCGATGGCCACCTGCTTCTCATTGATGATCCCGAAGATCGACTTTATGTAACCATAGGTGTGGGGAACCTGGGGGATCTGCTTACCCGTGGGTTGTCCGGCGATTTCGTGCACCTGGAACCCGCCAGTGTGCTGCGGCAGGTTGAGGACGTCGACCATGGTTCCCGGCTCCCAGTCCGCCGCCGGCACCTTCACCAGCTCGAAGGCACATGAGCCACAGTCCGCCGCGTGGGTGACTGACGCAAACCCGTCCACGGATGCGCCGGGCGTCACCACGACCGACGTGCACGCCATGGCTGTCCAGGACATGAGCGTGAGAGCCAGCGCTACTGCGATTGCGATGACCGACCCTTTCCTGGTCACTTGGTATGTACCCCCTTTGTATTCATTGTTGTGTTTATCGTGCGGTCAAGCGGGTGGGCCCGTCCCCCCATGGGCCTCGTCCGCATGCCTTCCCGGTAAACTTCAAGGGCTCTACTCGTACATGACCTTCCCAGGCCCGGCGGCGCTCGGGTCACGCAGATAGTAACCTACGCCGTTCTCCATGATCTCCGCGTACCCGGGGCAGTTCATGACTATCTCGTAATCCGGGTTGAATGCCGACCACTCCTCGAAGATCGACATGGTCGTGGTCAGATGCCTACCTACCCGAAGCTTCAGCGGCTTGCCCGTCTCGTCGTAGTCCACGAACAGCAAGCCCTTCTCACCCAGCTTGAGCAGGAACTCGTCCACCCCGTCGATCAGAAGCGACTCCGTCTTAGGCCCAGTCGGCTGGTCCAGGAAAGGCTCCGGCGCCTCGAGCAAGAACGGGTACGCATCTGAGTGGTCCCCGACCTCCCTGTGCGTCAGGCCGTGGTAGCCAGGAGGCGAAGGCTCGGTGTGGATATCGAACTCCATCGCGCTCAGGTTGATCGCCACCATCGATGCTATGGTCAGGCTCTTTGACGGGGCCACGATGCAGTTGGTCACAGGGTACAGAAGCTCCGCCTCATGCATGTCGATGACTATGTTGATGTTCTCCCGGCGCACAAGCTCCATCGCAGCATAGGTCGTCTTCTCTGTCAGAAGCCCGTCCGGCCGGCCCGGCCAACACCGGTTTATGTTCCTGACCTCCACGTAGGATAGGCTCTGCCCGCTCGGGTAGTGAATGAACACATCCGGGTCAGGCCACTGGTCGAGCGGGTGAGTCACCCTGTCCCCCACCCGGAACTTCCTCGCGCCGAACTCGGTGGGGATGTGGTAATAAAGCGGATACCCGCCGCCCGGCTGGGTCCCTGTGGACCCGCTCCGGTTGATGTGCGGGATGATGAAGACCTTGCCCGCCTCAACCACCGCGTTCTCCACAGCCACTATGGCCGCGAGAGTGCCTGCAACCTCGCCGGGGTGGCTCCCCCCGAGGATCAGGACGTTTCCGCCCTCCCTCTCCCCTTCGAGGATGTACACGAGGGAATCGTTGGCGGTCCCACGAAGCCCGTCGAACCAATCAGACAGCCGGGCCACTTTAGTGACCCCGGGCCCTAAAACCACCGGCTCTTTGTACCTGCGGTGAGCAACGAGCGGCGCCCCGCCTCCCACCAAAACCACAACCGCAAGGCAGGCGATTATGACCTTGCCCAGCACGTCTCTTTGCATTTCCTCACCCTCCTCATCGCGTCACTTGATTCGGAACACCCGGAGGATCAGGGGCGTCATGACTATCACGTACATGGCGGCCTCCTTGAGGTCCCTGGTCTTCGCGAAGTTCCAACCTGCCAGTATAGCTAGGTAGGCAGTGAGCACGTAGTAGAAGACCGTAACCGGCGACATGTTTTAGACCACCTCCGCGTAAGGCCCGGGTGAGGGCCTATCTTACCAGGAACGTGAGGGATTTGCTCGCGACGACCATGAAGGTCCCGACCGCGGTCGTCAGTACCCAAGGCACCCAGCACGTCTTCAGAAAGCTCACGTAGGAGCCTTTGTAACCCACGGTCTGCAACGTCAGCCTCCCGATGATCGCAGTGGGAGGAAGCGCGTCCCCAAGGAACCAAAGAAGGCTCAGGCCCGCAAGCGCCACCGTCGGGTGCACCCCAAGCGAGTTTAGGGTCCATATGAGCGGTATCCCGATCACCGCCGCGCCTCCGAACCCGAGCAGGCCTTCGGAGACCGGGATCGTTATCGGAAGCAGGATGTATATCACTGTGATAGGCATCGCTATGACTGCGTAAGAAAGAAGCCCGCGCACTCCCGTGACCGTCATCAGCTGGATCAGTATCCCCACCACTGTCACTGTCGTAAGAAGCGGGAGCAGTTGCTCCACGGTTCTCCTGGAGACCTCAAGGAAGTTGACCTTCTTCGGGCTCACAAGCAGGGCGACTAAAGCCCCCACACTGAAAACCAGCGGAAGCCCGAGCACAGGCATGGAATACGGCCAGACCCGGGCCGCCAGGATCAGGGCGAAGACCACTGCGAACGGAAGAAACACCCTAAAAGCGTTCATCTCCCGCGGCGCCGGGGGAATGTCTATCGGACCGTCGTGGGTGGACTCGGAACGCTTGAGCCCATAGAAGAACACCGTGAACAGGCCCAGGATCAGCACAGGCACGCCAAGCGGCAGCTCGAATCCCACATACGGAATGGCCGTGCCTGCGCACGTAAGCATCGCCCACACGCTCACAGGCGGCGCCACAGCAGACAGGCCTGCGAGTATGAACACCATCGCCGCGATGCGCTGCCTGGACACGCCGAGGTGGCTTAAGGCCACGGAGACCGCGCTTCCCACCACAAGCACCGAAACGCTGCCTGCTCCCGTGAGTGCGCCCGGGATCAGCATGAGCAGCATGAGGAGGATCAACGCTACGGGGCGGTTGTTCCCGAACCGGTTCAAGATGGAGCGGACCGCGTAGTTGAGCCCGCCTGACTCCTTGATGATGTTCATGAACACAGTCGCCGTGACGAAGATCAGGACCAGATCGATGTAGGCTATAGACCCTTCGGCGATGTGCCGGAGCGGCAGGAAGTTCCCGGACGCCACGGCGCCTGCGAGCGCAGCCACGAACATCGACAACTCCACCGTCAGTTTGAGTGGGCCTTTGGCTATAGCGTACGCTGCAACCATTACTGCGAGCACTAGCGAGACAGTAACAAACATGCCCATTCTCCTTTCGCAGGGCTAGGGGACCCGCCCCGAGAAGGCAGCCAAGCCGAGGCCAGGCGCCAGACCGCACCCTGGCGGGCGGCGCCCAGCCCACATGCTGCTTGGACCCCTACTTTGTGAGGCCGAACATCGTCTGGAATATCGCAGCGATATCGGTGGTCTTGCTCACGACTGACACTGGGATGTTTTTGGCCTTTCCGATGTCGGTGAACTTGTCGTCGTGGTTGCTTGAGGTGGTGACTATGAGGTAGTTGCAGAAAGGCGCAACCGCGTCGATCACTACCTCATTATCAGACCCGGGCTTGCCGCGCAGGGCCTTCCCTTCCACGTGCATGCCGACCATGAAGACCTTGTTGTCCTGGCAGTACTTGATGATCTCCCGAAGCCTGTTCACCTCGTCGTTCAGAGACAGGCCGGATGCGCCCATGCCTTTCAGGCTTGCGCCGATGACGAAGATGACGGTCTTGTATGGTGTGCCGTCAGGCACCCCGGCCTTGCGGCCCACGTGGACGCCGGGGCCTTCGACGATGCCGGCAAGGCCCGAGCCGGAAGCGATGTGCTTGGCCGTGGGAACGTCGGACCAGTCATACGGAAGCTTGACCCTGTCGGCCAGGGCGTTCGCAACGAATATGCCCGCGCTTTGCCCGGCGCTTATGATGACCACTGGAAGCTGAGCCGAAGGCACTGTATCGGCATGCCCCACAGCCGGCGCCCCCAGGACCAGGCCTATCACGGCCATCAGCACAAGCAACGCTAGGATGGATCCTTTGGCACGAGTGGTAGTCATGTGGCTATACCCCCTGTAATGATGGTGGGCGACCCGGGATGACCGGGCCGCTCGTGCTTGAAGTGAGTCTGTCCCTCAGGGGGTCTCTTCTGCGCGAACCCCCGAGACTCCTCCCGATGAATGTAAGGACGCCAAACACCTGTCATCGCCAACAGGTGTTGTCAGCCGTCTGGCCAGGTTGCCGCCGTGGCAGGCCTCAGCAGACTCGACACCCGTAGTAGGTGATGTCCCTCACGTGGACCTCCGCCGGAACCCATCTTGGGTTCGGCCCAGGTCCAGCCGGCCTGTAAGTTGTACGCTGGACCCAGTTCCCGTAACGGTTGGACTCATAGATTGCGAAGTACTCACCCTTGTCATCGAAACCAGACTCGCGCACCAGGTGGCCGCGGTCCGGATCGTATTCGAACTTCGCCCGCCGGCTCACCACTCCACCGGGCCCGTAAGTCACTTTCTCGGTGATTCTTCCCCGGTCATCATAGGCAGTGCGTGTCTCAGAAATGAGCGAGCCTTCCGAGTCGTAGACTGCCCTCGCGATCTCGTCTCCGAAATCGTCATACATGTACACGGTACACCCGAGTGCCGACCCGTCCGAGCCTGTCTGCTCGCCCCGGACTCTGTAGCCTTCCTCGTCGTAGAAAAGCGCATTACAGGCTTTCGGGGAGTTGTCGGGGTTGTAGTACATGATCCTGGTGGGGCGCGCCTGTCCTTCGAACACATAAATGGACTTGAGCGCGACCTCTCCCTTGGAGCCGTAGGTGAACTCCTGGATCCGGTTGCCTTCCTCGTCGTACATGACCATGGACTCCCTCACGCGGGCTTCCCCTGAGACCCTGTAGAGAGTGACAGTCCAGACCGCCTCAGCAAACCCGTCGACGTCACGGTCCACCCGGGGAGCGGCAACGACGGAGGCAGTGATGAGAAGCCAGACCGACCAGAAGGCGATGACAGAAGCACCGATAGATCTTCTCACGAAACGTTCACGACCTTGTCCGGTTGCATACTCCGGGCCGGCGAGCCCGTGCAGGTTGATGGAGCTATACTTCGTTGGTCTCACAATCCCTCCTCTAGCAAGAGGCACATGCCATGCCAAATATCGGAAGAATCTCCGTGAACCGGTCTTTGCAGCTTATCCCCGGCCCGAAATGCAAGCCCGAAGACACCTGGGGGGATTCGCCTGGGCAGCGCGGTTCAGTGCCATCCGGCATGAGTGACTTCCGTCCTGCGTGCACTCGGAGCTATCAAGCATACCGTGTACCAGACCACTTCGGGAGTGATTGATTATGTCCATGTTCATGGATGAATTCTATGCAACCCAGGTCCCGTACTGCCCGGGCGGAACCATCTACGTGATCCAGCCCGGCGACACCTTCTGGGCACTCGCCCGTAGGTTCGGGACAACCGTAGAGGCACTGATAGCTGCCAACCCCGGGGTTGACCCAAACAGGCTCATGGTGGGCCAGCGCATCTGCATTCCCGTGGCACCGCCGCCGCCGGTCGTGTGTCCTGGATTCATCTACGTGATCCAGCCTGGCGACACCTTCTGGGCACTCGCCCGTAGGTTCGGGACAACCGTGGAGGCACTCATGGCGGCGAACCCTGGAGTCGACCCCGCTCGGCTCGTAGTCGGCCAGCGCATCTGCATCCCCGTGACGCCTCCGGTCTGCCCCGGGTTCATCTACGTGGTGCAACCCGGAGACACCCTGTGGCTGCTGGCACAGAGGTTCGGGACCACCGTCGAAGCCATCCTCGCGGTGAACCCGGGCATCGATCCTGCAAGGCTCGTGGTGGGCCAGCGGATATGCATCCCTGTTGCCCCGCCTGTCCCACCGGTCGTGCCTCGCACCTGTGTGCTGCTGCTGGCTCCTCGGGTGCCGGCGATCGTGCCAGCCGCGGGTGGAGCTGTCTGGGTGCGGCAGGATGCCGCTGGAGTGACCCAGGTACTCGTAGCGGCAATCAACCTCCCGCCGGAGCGGACTCTCGAGCCCGACCCATACCGGGCGGTGTTCACGTGGCCTGGAGGGACAACAACGGTCCCGATGGTAGGTGTTCCAGGAATGCCCGGTGTGTTCGTGGGCACAGCGTCCTTCACCGCGCCCACGACTCTGCTGACAGCGGGAACCGTGGATGTCTTCCCAGGCCCCGTGCTCGGGGGGTTCCTCAGAGACTGCAGGTAGTCAGTGCCACAGAACCAGGCAGGCTGCGCAGCCTGCCTGGTTCTGCTCTTGCAGGGTACTTACTGAAAGATGTCGAATTGCGCGTTGAGGTCAGAAGGGTACATTTAGGTGTGGGGGGTGTCCCGGTGGGTTCCAGCGACAAGCTCATCGACGAGCAGACTACGATGCTCTTCCATGCCGTGCTCTCCCTCCGTACGGTCGACGAGTGCTACCGGTTCTTCGAGGACCTGTGTACCGTGGCTGAAATCTCATCCCTGGCTCAGAGATTTAAGGTTGCGCGAATGCTGGACCAGGGCTTGACCTACTCTGAGATCTCGCGGCTGACCGGGGCGAGCTCCGCGACCATCAGCCGCGTCAAGAGATTCCTCCATTACGGCGCAGACGGTTATCGAATAGTCTTGGATCGCATGCGCCACCAGGGAGAATCCCCTTCCAGAACCATGCCGCCGGATACCAGCGAGCCCGGGTCTTGACACAATCGCCACTCGGCGCTAATATCCCCTATAGTCAACAGTTTCTCCTTTAGAATATTAAAGTGATGAAGTAAGAGAGGCACTCAACGTGGACTACCTTGCAGAAGGAACCTGTTACCTATTTGCGCCCGAATCCACCAGGAGGAGAGAGTTGGAGGCCGGTCTCGCCCGCATTCTGCAGACAGCAGGATTCCAGGAGGTTGTCCTCCCCACGGTTCAAGCCTACGATCCGGACTCACCGAAACCTTTGCGCCGCACTGTGGATTCAGCGTACAAGCTGATAGACAGCCGCGGCCGGGTCATGGTTCTCCGCCCTGACATGACAGAGACTGTGGCGAGCATCGCTAGCCGTGAGCTCTCGCGCCTGCCTCGCCCACTCCGCCTGTTCTATTCTGGCAGTGTCTTCCGACCTCCAAGACCGGGCCTTCCCGACCCCATGGAGTCTTACCAGATGGGGGCGGAGGTAGTTGGCGGGGCTGGATGCCTCGAGGACGCCAAAATCCTGTCAGTGGTCGCAAGATGCCTGGAAGACGCGGGGGTCCCTGGGTTCCAAGTCCGACTCGGTCACGTCGGAGTAATCGACGCCGTAATGGACTTCGCAGGAATGCCTCCCCCGCTCCGTGCAAGGTTTCGCGAGGCGCTAGTGGCCAAGGACCTCGTAAGGGTTTCCGGCTTGCTCGAGGCAGCTCCAATGCCCGGGGCGTGCCGGGACTTCCTTGAGCGGATACTCTCCTTCCCCGACGGACAGGAGGTTCTCGATGCGGCAACCTCTCTCGCATCCTACGATCCATCGGGCACCATCCAACGGACCCTCGAGGAGTTCGAGGAGATCCTGGCCGGGGCACGTGTCAATGGTGTGGACGACTGCATTCAGATAGATTTGGGCCTTCTGCGCCACCTGGACTACTACACGGGCATGGTATTCGAGGTGTATGCCCCAGGAACGGGCGGTCCCATAGCAGGAGGCGGCAGGTACGACGGCCTCCTCAGGATATTGGGGAGCCAGGAGGGGGCAGCCGGGTTCGCACTAAACATCGACCGGATACTGATGACCGCTTGCGGGTGGGGGAGTTGATATCTGATGAACACATTGGTGACCATCGCCGTCCCCGGAGGCCGGATGCTTGCGGAGGCGCTAGCCGCTCTTTCGGCGGCAGGTTACCCATGCGACATGGACGACGGCACCAGGAAGCTGATGTTCGAGTCAGGACGCGCCCGGTTCATTGTAGCCAGGCCCGGTGATGTGCCGGTATACGTAACCCATGGCGCGGCGGACCTGGGCATAGTGGGAAAGGACGTCCTGATCGAGGACAGGCCGGATGTGTATGAACTGCTGGACTTGAGGTTCGGAGCAGGTCGCTTTGTCGTAGCCGCCCCTGCCGACCGGGCCCGGGAAGCGGAGGCGACTCTCGCGAGCCCAGAGGTATCGGGCCGTGTCCGCGTCGCGACCAAGTTTCCTCGGGTCACTGAGGCTTTCTTCACGGAGAGGGGTATCAGAGCACAGGTGATCGCGCTGCGCGGCGCGACTGAACTCGCTCCCCAGGCGGGCCTCGCCGATATGGTGGTGGACATCGTTTCTACAGGCCGCACACTTTCCGACAATAACCTGGTCGTGGTGGCTGAGGTCGGACGGACTACCGCCAGGCTCATTGCGAACCGTGCGAGTTTCGGTCTCCGCTCCCCTGTCATAAAGGACCTGGTGGAGGCCTTGAGGAGAGGTATCGCATCTTGATCCCCAGGCTATCCGAGATGGAACTGCTCACCCGCAAGTCCAGAAACCTCGAAGTTGAGCTCTCCACCGCACGGAGGATCATAGACGAAGTGCGGACCGAAGGAGACGCCGCTCTCATCCGGTTCTCCCTGGAGTTTGACGGAGTCACGCTCGAAGACGGGCAGCTTGAGGTCTCTTCGGCGGAACTCGCCAGTGCACGACTCGCTGCGGACCCGGGGTTCATCGACGCCATCGAACATGCTGCGGCAAACGTGCGTGAGTTTCACAGGCGTCAGCTCCCTACACCCTGGTCCTGCCCTTCCCCAGATGGGGGCCGGGTAGGCCGGATGATGTCCCCCGTCCAGACGGTGGGGATCTACGTCCCCGGCGGCACTGCAGCATATCCTTCGTCGGTGGTCATGACTGCTGTCCCGGCAAAGGTTGCTGGAGTACCCAGGATCGTGATGTGCACACCTCCTGGGCCGGGGGGCCGGATGAACCCACACACTCTGGCGGCGGCACTCGTGTGTGGAGTGGACAGGGTGTTCAGGATCGGCGGAGCTCAGGCGATTGCGGCTATGGCTTATGGTACCCAGACGGTACCCAGGGCAGACAAACTCGTAGGTCCGGGCAACGCTTTCGTCACCGCCGCCAAGCGGTTGATCTACGGGGACGCAGGTATCGACATGTTGGCTGGACCGAGCGAGGTTCTCATAATCGCAGACGCGGCCGCAGACCCGTCCTTCGTGGCCGCGGATCTTCTGGCCCAGGCGGAGCACGATCCCTTGGCTGCGGCAATGCTCATCACCACTTCTCAGAAACTGGCAGACCGGGTCCAGCAGGAAATCACACGGCAGATCTCGTCCTTGTCGAGGCGGGACACCATCGAAAAGGCTCTGGCCTCACACGGGGCGATCGTGGTGGTTCCGTCCATAGGCCGTGCGCTGGACATCGCGAACAGTATAGCGCCGGAGCATCTCGAAATAATGACAGAAGACCCGCAGGCTCTGGCCCAGAGAGTTGTGAATGCAGGCACAGTTTTCCTCGGTCCGATGAGCCCGGAGCCGATAGGCGACTACATTGCTGGACCCAACCACGTCCTGCCCACCATGGGATCGGCGCGATACATCGGAGGGCTGGGGACTGCCGACTACGTTAAGCCCATCAACTTCGTTGAGTTCGACGGGGCAGCCTTGGTGCGCACGGCCAAGCATGCGCTTGCCATTGCGGGGGCTGAGGGCCTGACCGCCCACGCGAACTCTATTGAGGTGCGCCTCCGCAGTATCCAGGAACCGCGACACCGGCGAGTGATCAAGCTCGACGCCAACGAGAGCCCTTACGATCTCCCTCCCATAGTCAAGCGCGAGATCCTGAATGGCCTGGCAGACCTCGCGTTCAACCGGTACCCGTCCGAGGACGCCGGCGAACTCCGCCGGAGCATCGCCTCTTCGCTTGGGGTGCGGGAGGAGATGATTGTGGCGGGCGTCGGGTCCGATGAACTCATCCAGATGATCATACTCGCACGTCGTGAGGTAACCCGGACCTTGGTAACCGTTTTCCCCACGTTCACGATGTACGCCCGCATTGCTCAGGTAGTGGGAGTGCCAGTGTGCGAGATTCCCCTGCTCCCCGATTTCAGCATGGATGTGGCGGCACTGGAGCGTGAGGTCGTGCGCGGGGATAGCCTGGTATTCCTGTGCAATCCTAACAACCCCACAGGCACCCGACATACGGAGGAGATACGTACTCTGCTCCAGCAGGCACGGGGCATGGTGGTTGTGGACGAGGCGTACTACGATTTCCTTGGCGAAACCATCTTGCCAGCTGCCCCCGAGAACGTCATCGTTCTTCGAACGCTGTCAAAGGCGTTCTCCCTCGCCGGACTCAGGGTTGGCTACGGCGTCATGGCCCCCGAAGTGGCCCGCGATGTCGAGCGAGCTAGGCTCCCGTACAACTGCAGTTCCGCCTCCATCATCGCCGCCCGGAAGGTGCTGGAACACGCCACGCTGGTTAGAGAGGCGGTGGAGCCCATCCTTCGGGAACGCGACCGGCTTGCCTATGGTCTGTCCGCGCTCGGGGCACAGGTCGTGCCTTCCCACACCAACTTCGTTCTGTTCAGGCCGAATAGGCCCGCCCAGGAGGTCTATGGACTCCTGGCGGAAGAGGGGATCGCTGTCCGCCGGTTCGACAGGCTCCCGGACTACCTCAGGGTAACCGCCGGTCTTCCCGAGGAGACGGACGCATTCCTCGATGCCATGGCCAGGGTGTGCGCAGGTGAATGATGATCCCGGAGGTGATTCCGAATGGATAGACGTGATCTGGCTGAGGCCGCTTTCGCCAAGCCCCCGCATGCGCGCTCGGGAGGCGCGGAGGCGCGCGCGGCGCGCGGCGCACGGGTTGACCGGGAAACATCCGAGACCAGGGTAGGAGTGGATCTGGACCTGGAAGGAACAGGCAATGGAGTGATCTCCACCGGGTGCGGGTTCTTAGATCACATGCTCGTCCTAGCCCGGTCTCACGGCATGTTCGATCTCTCTGTCTCGGCGTCAGGCGATACTAATGTGGATTTCCATCATCTAGCGGAGGATGTCGGGATCTGCCTCGGCACCGCTGTGGATCGGGCACTTGGTGACCGGAGGGGTATCGCTCGGTACGCCCATGTATCGATCCCCATGGATGAAGCCCTGGCGGTCGTGAGCCTGGACGCAAGTGGCCGGGGGTTTCTCGTCTACAACGTCCCGGGTCTTCGCGAGCGAGTGGGAGAGATGGATACCGAGGTGATCGAGGAATTCTTCGCGGCTTTCGCCCGGTCTGCGCGAGTCACTCTTCATGTAAACCTGGCTTACGGCCACAACACCCATCACATTCTGGAGGCGGTTTTCAAGGCTTTCGGCCGGGCGGTGTCCCAGGCCGCATCTGTGGACCCGAGGCAGACCGGGGTCCCGTCCACCAAAGGGGTGCTCTAGTTGATTGCCATCATCGATTACGGGGCGGGCAATCTGAGAAGTGTTCAGCAGGCGCTCGTGAAGCTTGGACACTATTCTGAGATCATCGGCGACCCCGGTCTCCTGAGGTATGCAGACGCCCTGATCCTCCCGGGTGTGGGCGCGTTCGGGTCTGCGATGGAGTCTCTGGGCCGTGCGACGCTCATCGATGAGGTGGTGACGTTCGCGGAATCTGGCCGACCTGTGCTGGGAATCTGCCTCGGAATGCACTTGCTTTTCTGCTCGAGCCAGGAATCTCCGGGGGTGCCAGGGTTCTCTCTCATCCCCGGGCGCGTTGTGAAGTTCGCACTCGGCGGCTCCGAGGGCGCGGACCGGAGACACAAGGTACCGCACATGGGCTGGAACCAAGTGTTCTTCAGAGGTGAGGTGAGTTCGGCCCACGGCGCCACGGTGGTCGAACGCCTGTGGCGGGGGATCCCTCCGGGATCCTGGTTCTACTTCGCCCACTCGTACTACGCAGAACCAGATGACTCCACTGTCCTGGCGGGCGAGACACATTACGGTGTGAAGTTTGCGTCCGCGGTGGCCAGCAGGAACCTCGTCGGGGTTCAGTTCCACCCCGAGAAGAGCGGAGACGCCGGACTGACTCTTCTCGACAATTTCGCCCGGATGTGGAGATGAGGTGCAAGGGAATGGAGCAGAGATCACAACAACGTCTCTTCGCAGCTGAACCTGCCCGTTGCGGAGTCGAAGTGGTACCCGCCATCGACATCCGGGGTGGCAAGTGCGTCAGGCTGTTCCAGGGGGACTACGGTAAGGAGACAGTGTTCTCCGAGGACCCGGTATCAGTTGCCCTCGAGTTCGTGTCAGCCGGGGCAGACACGCTGCACGTAGTGGACCTGGACGGGGCCCTCGTGGGCCGGCCCGTGAATCTCAACATCGTGCGCGAGATCGCGAAAGCGTCCGACGCCCGGGTTGAGCTCGGTGGAGGGCTCAGATCGCTGGAGGACCTGGAAGCGGCCTTCGAGGCCGGAGCGGCGCGGGCGATCGTCGGCACGTCCGCCGCCCGCGACCTCGAGTTCGCCCGCGCAGTCTGTGAGGAGTTCGGGGACCGGGTCATGGCTGCGATCGACGTGAGGAACGGCCGGGTAGCCGTGCACGGTTGGACTGTGGACACCGCTGTCACCGCCAGGTATTTCGCCCGCGCGCTGGCTCAAGCGGGAATGACACATGCCATCGTCACAGACATCAGGCGGGATGGCGCCATGAAGGGCCCCAACCTCGAACCTGCCCTCGAGGTGGCAGCAGAGGGCGTGAATGTCACTGTATCCGGAGGCATATCCACGCTCATGCATGTCCGGGACGTTGTATCGGCAGCCGCAGAAGAACCGCGCATCTTGGCCATGATCATCGGCCGGTCTCTTTACACCGGCCACCTCACGCTGGCCGAGGCCATCCGCGCAACAGTGGAGGATCACCCATGCTGGCAAAAAGAATAATCGCCTGCCTGGACGTGCAGGATGGAAGGGTCGTCAAAGGGATTCACTTCGAAGGCCTCCGGGACGTCGGATCACCCGTGAAGTTGGCGGACTTGTACAACCGTGAGGGCGTGGACGAGCTTGTGTTCCTCGACATTTCTGCGTCCTGCAGGGGCACGCGTACGATGGTCGAGGTGGCGCGGGACGTGGCGTCACAAGTGTTCATACCTTTCACTGTCGGCGGCGGGATCAGGTCAGTTGAGGACATGAGTGCCCTTCTGCATGCTGGTGCGGACAAGGTCTCCATCAATACCGCCGCAGTCCAGAACCCTTCTCTGATATCGGAAGCGGCGCGCCGGTTCGGGAGCCAATGCGTGGTCGTGGCGATAGATGCGCGCCGGGTGGCCGGCTCCCAAGAACGCTGGGAAGTGCGAACCCACGGAGGGGGCACACCCACGGGCTTGGATGCCAGGGAATGGGCCATGCGCGCAGTCGCCCTTGGGGCGGGCGAGATCTTACTCACCAGCATGGACACTGACGGTGTCCAGGACGGGTACGACATCCCCCTTACGCGTGAGATAGCCCAGGCAGTGGACGTTCCAGTAGTCGCATCGGGCGGCGCCGGGAATCTCGATGACTTCTATGCGGTCCTCACAGCAGGCCGGGCAGACGCGGCACTTGCCGCATCCGTGTTTCATTACGGGACGATGACAGTAAGCCAAGTCAAGCAGTACCTTCGGGACCGAGGCGTTCCGGTGAGGCTCTAGCTTGACCCAGTGGAGCATCGGGGGTGTGATTGTGGACAAGAGTTGCGGCATCATCGACATGATCGGACGACTCAGGTTCTCTCCAGACGGCCTCATACCCGCCGTGGTGCAGGATGTCCGGACCGGGCGCGTCCTGATGGTCGCCTACATGAGTTCCGAGGCCATACGGCGCACGCTGGAGACCGGCCGCGCGTGGTTCTGGAGCCGGAAGCGCCGCAGGCTCTGGCAGAAGGGCGAGAGTTCCGGCCACGTTCAGACTGTGCGTGGTGTCTACGTGGACTGCGATACCGATACACTCCTGCTCGAAGTGGAGCAGACTGGAGTGGCATGCCACGAGGGCCGGTACTCATGCTTCCACAGGAAGATCCTGCAATCCGGAGAGTTCGCAGATGTGCCGGATGGGGAAACCCATCGGTGGGAGACAGCCGCAAGCACGGGATCAGGTGCACAGCAATCCTCTGAAAAGGCGGCTATCCTCGATGAGGTCTACGGAGTCCTACAGAACAGGAAAGAACAACCCTCTCCTGACTCTTACACTTCGCGTCTGATGCAGTCCGGGCTCGACAGAATCCTGAGGAAAGTGGGAGAAGAAGCAGGCGAGTTCATCATTGCCGCTAAGAACGGGCAGGACGATCAGACCGTCGCCGAGCTTGCAGACCTCTGGTTTCACTCCATGGTCGCGCTGGCCGCCCTCGGGATTCCCATCTCTCGGGTCTATGAAGAGCTCCTGGGAAGGCGTGGTCGCCGGTCACCCGATCCGCTCCTGGCGCCCCCGCCGGCAGTTGAAGACGGTTAGAGTCTGAAACCCGAGTGACCTGACGAGCGGGATCGTCACCTCGAAGCCCAATCCTACTTCCTCTGGCTCGTGGGCGTCGGATGAGATGGTGATGGGCACGTTCCGCGCGCGTGCCCTTGAGAGGAGGCGTGTGTCCGGGTATGCCTCTCTGGCGACCCGGCGAAGACCGGCGCTGGACACCTCAAGGCAGGCGCCGGTCCGGGCAAGCGCGTCGGCGATCCGGTCGAACCATTCAAGGAGTTCCGGCTGGAACTCACGGGAAGGGCGGTGGCCGAAGACCTTGATCACGTCAGCGTGCCCCAGCACATCGAACATCCCTGTCAGGACCGCTCGCTCTACTGTGGAGAAATAGGTGCGGTAGGCCTCGTCAACATCTCGCCCGTCCCAGCTCCCGGGCTCGATATCGAATCCCCAGTCTCCGAGCCAATGAACGGAACCTATGACGAAGTCCCAAGGGTACTCCGAGATGAAAGCCTGGATTTGCCCCCTGCGCTCCTCGATGTAATCCATTTCGATGCCCAGCCTGACCGGGTAGCCTTCCTCACGTGCACCCACTACCACACCTATGTAGTCGTCCACGCGGAATCCGTGACCGTGTCGGGTCGTGAACTCCGGATGGTTCAGCAGGTCAGCCGATTCCCGGAAGTTGTGAGAGTGTTCCGTGAAGCCCACTTCCGAAACCCCGCGCG
>JANLFS010000002.1:53726-71128 GCA_024655925.1 Bacillota bacterium
CTGAGCATGTTGTCACGGGTGATACCCGCACGTTCGAGGTGAGTGTGGTAGTCCGTGATCACCGGGATACTCCCCTGCCTTCCCTGGCGGCGCTCTCGTTGCCACCGTACCCGTCTGTGATTACCCCTTCCCGCCTGAGCACGGCTATGAACGCATCTACAACTTCAGGGTCAAATTGGGTTCCCTTGTTAGCCAGGAGTTCGGCAACTGCCGCGTCAGTGGACAGTGCCCCGCGGTAAGGGCGGTCGGACATCATCGCGTCCCACGCATCGGCGACGCCCAGGATTCTCGAGCCTATGTAGGTTCCGTTCTCAGGGAGGTCAGGAGGGTACCCCCGAGGGCTCCCATCGTGCCTCATGTGATGCTGCTTGGCCATGGCGGCTGCGGCTTCCATCCCCTCCATCCCCAGGAGGATCTTCTCCCCGATCAGTGGATGGCTCCTGATCTTCTCGAATTCATCCTCGGTGAGTCTCCCGGGTTTGCCCAGGACGAAGTCAGGGACACCGACCTTTCCCACGTCGTGAAGGAGTCCACCCAGCTCTACTCTGTCTATTTCATCCCGGTCGAGCCCCATCTCCCGCGCAATCTTCCCGCACCAGACTGCAACCCGGCTGGAGTGGCCGTAGGTGTAGGGGTCCCGGTATTCCAGGGCCGTCATCAAGACCCGGACTGTCTGCACAAACTGGTTCTTCAGGCTCTTCAGGTTGGAACTGGCCTGGAAGAGCACGGTGCGGAGGCAGATGACCAAAGCCACCACGAGGGCGAGACCAAGCAAGCCGTAGGACAGCAACAGCCCGGCGAAGGCCATCCCGCCCACGCCCAGGATCGCGCTGTAGGCAAGGGTATCCCGGTTGAGGCTCACCCATGATCTCCAGAGGGGCTCGTGCTCCGAAAGGGACAGGATCCACGAAACGAGCAGTGTGTTGGCGAAGATGAACGCAAGCGTGAGAGCAACGGCGTGGACACTCAGCTCGCCCGGCCGGCCGCCCACCCCAGTGAAGACTGCATAAGACACAGCAAGGCATAGAACGGTCTGAGCTGAGTTGAAGCAGGTCTTGATAACGGGTCGCCTCTGCGCAATGCTATAGGCCACTTCACCGATCAAGGCCCCGATGGCAGGTGCTTTCAGGCCAAAGAACAACAGAGCGGCGATCTGAACAGACCCGCCGACAGTCAGATCGCCGTCATCGCTGATGTTGAGAGGATAGAGCTCCGCCCACGTGAAGACAGCCGCCACAACGATGCCCCAAAAGACGTCGCTGGGAGCGAGATCCACAAGCGAATACCCTAGAACAACCAGTGCTGCCGCGTCGAGTCCGAGTACGTAAGGCCAGAGGCGTCGCATACGTCTACACTCCCCAATGGCGAACTGGAACCACTACCAGCGCCACTTGGAGGCAGCCGTGATGGCCAGCGACACCATGGCGGCAAGGACGAGGAACCAGCGAATCCGCAGGTTCTTCACGCGGTCTTTCACTTCCCGCACCCCCTTCCGGCGGCGTGTTCGCACCCCGCCCAGGGAAATCACCCGCCCTCGTGCTGGCACAACATCCCCCAAATGGTGAACCTGGCTATGCCCGAAAAAAGCAGGATGTCACCGATGGAGAGGACGCGAGGCCATGGGTAGGGTGGCGGCACCGGGATGATGTCTGCTAACGCTGGTAGCCTCGTCTGAGGGTTGAGCATGATGTGCCTTGGACTCTGACCGGAGACCAGCTCGGATATGTACGCTCCTTGCCCTGACGCGGTTGCCGCCCACTCGGACACGGGCATCAGCCCTCCGTTGGCAGCCATCACCACCGAGTTCAGGGTCAAGCCGGCCAGTGCAAGGGAGACCCCGGGCAAGTGGCGGTTCACCCAAAGGAGACCGGCCACGACGGCCAGCTCGGCCAGGCTGAGCGCCTGGTAAACCAGGCGCCTCTCTGGCGACTGGGTAAACCGCATGATTACCTCGAAAGCGCCCACGAGGATGAACCAGGGAAGCCCTCGCAGGGGCGTCCGAGCCAGGTTGGTGACTTGTCCACCACGAACCCAGCCGACCAGAACCGCAAGCCCGACGATCTCAATGCACATTCGCCCGATCCCTCAGTATTCCGGGATTCGCGGCCGCAGAGCCGAGGCCCACGAAAAACGCCCGCTCCTGGGGCGGGCAGCGCCGATGCGAATCACCTCGGCGGGAGGGTTCACGTGGCTCCGCGGCACCGCTAGCGACCAATCCAGGTGCCGTATCTTCGCTCCGCCGACGAACACTTCTAGCAATATGGGGCAAATTCCTTCAAGCGCCCAACATATTTCTGCACATGATATAGAGCCCCAGCTAAGCGGCCGGTCAGGGCACGGGGACTCGTCTAGTCAGGCCTTTACTGCCCTCCACCGATCAATGTGATCAAAACTGCCGCCGCCGCACCCCCGAGCGACCCTGCAAGGAAGTACATGAATGCCCGGGCGTCCGAAGCTCTTCGATACGCCTCGAGCGCAGCATCCCGTTGGGCCAGCGCATCACCTAGCCTGCGTGTCTCGGCTAGGAGACCGTCTATGTCCGATTCTGCCTCCCGGTAGAGTCTCAGAACCTCGTCGATGCGTGCCTGAAGCTTCTTCACTTCGTCCCGAAGGGCGGTTGCGTCCAGCTCCGCCTCTTCGTAGAGGGCAAGCGCTTCAGTCAGTCTCTCCTGGATTCTCGTCAGTTCAGCGTCCTTGGCGTTCAGCTCCAGCGAGAGCCTGAGGATGGCCTGCTTGAGCAAGGCGTTCTCCTCGACCAGCTCCGGGATCCCCGGAACCTGGGCAAGGCAATGAACCGTACACGCCGTCAGAATGACTGTGACGACCACAACCAGCTGGATGAGGCGCTTCACTTCAGAATCTCCTCCAGTCGTTTTCTTCTGTCCTGCTGTCTTTCCTCATACTCCTCAATTGTCCTGGTACCGTCCTGAGCTGGCACATCTCTGCCCATCCGGGACGCAAGCCGGTAGCCGAGCCACACTCCGGCGGCCAGGATGGCAAGGCAGGCCAGAATCCAAAGCCACCTTTTCTTGATCAGGTCCAGGACTTTACCCCAGACCCTTTTCAGGATCATCCTGCGAATCCCCTTTCTTCGTCTTGGTCACCGTCGGAAGCTCGGGTTTCAGCCAGTCGAAAGCCCCAATGCCAGCAAGCCACGCAAGGAACGCTCGCACAAACCACTCACTTGCCAATGCCATCGCTGAGTAGGGCCCACGCGCCAGTGTGGTCCTCAGAGTGAAGGGTACGCTGAGAACGGCCGCGAGAACCGCAACGAGAATGCGGAGCCTGGTCTTTCTCGACGCTTCAGTAGGTGCCTTCTGTATCCAGCGAATGCTCTTCAACTGCCTGCCGGACGCTACGACCGCGAGCACCAAAGCTATGTCAAACACCAGATTCACATTGACCAACTCCACTAGGACCCCTCCCTGAGCGTCAGACGGATTGCGCGCATGTCAACCGCATCCCCGGGGCAGAGTGTTGCTGCCTCCGGCACCTCCGAGTGCCCCACTACACCAGAGACGGGGATGCTGTACGCACGCATCAGCTCTTGAACGAGTTCCAGAGTGCTTGCCAGCTGCACCTGGGGAACCTCGTGTTTTGTGAAGTCCCCTATCATGCACGCACCGATGCTGTCCCAGTTCGCACTTGAGCCGGCGTGCCAGGACACCGTGGTCGCGTAGTTGGTCTTGTAGACCGTGCCGTCCGAGGCGATGACATAGTGGTACCCGATCCCAGGCCAACCTCGTTTGTTCACATGGTACCTGGCCAGGGATTCGGGTGTCCCACCGTTCGTCGCGGAATGGTGTATCACCACGCGCGCTATATCGCCAAGCGCCCGCGTTCTGTACTGCTTGCTCGGGTGGCGTGGCAGCTGGTCCACGACGTCCTTTACGACCAAGATCAGTCAACCCCTCGATGGCTCGAGATCTAGATCATTGTATGTGTTCTGTTGTCGCGCCGACCTGCGCATGTAGCACAACAGGCCATTCGCAGGGATGATGATGAACTACGGCGAGATGCAGGCTTCGGATATGCTGGGAGCGATTGAGCAGATCTCCGAAGCCTTCAGACTGGAAGGTGTAAAGAAGAGAGCCGGGGGATCTGGTGTTGGTTCGACCCGGCTGTTCACGCCACTATCACGGGAGCTGACACGTTACGTTCTGCGCCAGAACCCGGGCAGAAGCAATCCCAACACTGTGTAGATCTCGAGTCTTCCTATGAGCATGCACAAGATCAGAATCCACTTGGTGAGGTCAGGCAGGAACCCGTAGTTGCCAGCTGGTCCGACCAGCCCGAACCCGGGCCCAACGTTTCCCAGTGTCGCAGCTACTGCACCGAAAGAGCTCACGGGGTCCAGTCCGGCAGCCGACACTGCAAGAACGCCGAGAACGAACACGGCCACGTAAATGAATATGAATGCCAAGACTGAACTGACGACCTCATCAGAGACCGGCCGCCCGCTCAGGGTCGGGACCCCAACCCGCCTTGGATGAATGACGCGCATCAATTCGCTCCCGGCATGCTTGAAAAGGATGGCAATCCGGGCGACCTTCACCGCTCCCCCCGTTGACCCCGCGCTTCCTCCGATGAACATGAGGAAGAACAGGATGATCCGGCTCAAGGATGGCCAGGCGTCGAAGTCTGCAGTGGTAAACCCGGTCGTAGTGAGGACGGACGTCACCTGGAATGCAGACAAACGGAGGGATTGCCCTAAGTCATAGACGGAGTTGGTGAAGAGGTTGATCGCAATCAAGAAGGTGGCTCCGATGGCTATCCCGGCATACGTCCGGAACTCGGAATCCCGCCTGAAGGATCCGAGATTGCCCCGGAGCACCCGGTAGTGCAGTGTGAAATTGGCGCCTGCGAGGAACATGAAGACTATGATGATGATCTCGATGGCCACGGAATTCCACGCCTCGACGCTCTTGGACGCAGTGGAAAAGCCTCCAGTCGCCGTGGTTGCGAAGGTGTGCGTGACGGCATCGAAGAACGACATGCCGAAAGCCCACAAAAGGAGGGCTTCCGCGGCGGATAGTCCCGCGTAGATCACCCACAGCCGCTTGGCTGTCTCGCGGACCCTGGGTTCAAGGCGCTCTGGAACGGGCCCGGGCACCTCTGCCCGAAATAACTGCATTCCCCCCACCTGGAAGCTTGGGAGAAGCGCCAGTGAGAGGACGATGATGCCCATCCCGCCGAGCCAGTGCAGGAACGCCCTCCAGAAGAGTATGCCGCGGGGTTGAGCCTCGATGTCCGAAAGGACAGTGGCCCCTGTGGTTGTCAACCCGGACATGGCCTCGAACACCGCGTCTGAGAATGTGGAGAACGTTCCGAAAAGAAGGAACGGCAACGCCCCGAAGATAGCACAGGCGACCCAGCCCAGGGATGTAACTGCCATTGCTTCCTTGTGGCCGAATCGACCTCTGCACCCTCTCGTCAGCAGTTTCCCTGCCCCCCCGGCCCCGACTGTCACGAGGCCGGACATGGAGAAGGCGGACGTATCCGGCCCCCCATGCGCAATTGAGACCGCTAGGGGGATAATGTTGAGCATCCCCAGGATCAGGACCAGGCTGGCCACGACATTGCCGACCAGTCTTGTGTTCAAGTGACTTACACCCCGCTACTCTTACTCGAACAGTTGCTCGACCGCACTGACCACCGGCTCGAGGGCGAACACGATCACGTGGTCGCCTGGGGCAATCCTGGTGTCTCCACGGGGCGCTATCACGTGTCCGTTCCTGACCACGCTGCCTATGACTGCTCCCTCCGGCAAGGCGATATCCTTTATTGCCTGTTGACACGCCCGGCAGCCCTCGTTCACGACCACCTCGACAACTTCGGCGTTGGCCTCGCGAAGCAGGGCCAGGGAAACTACGTGGCCTCCTCTCACCATCTTGAGAATGGCGCCTGCCGCGATCAGCCTGGGAACCACCGTCCCGTCTAAATCCATCCTGGAGGTGAAAGGCAGGTATTCCTCTTGCTTCAAAGATACAACGACCCGCCTGACTCCCATACGCTTGAGGATGTAACCGGTCAGGAGGTTTGCCTGATCCTCATCGGTCGTAACCGCCACCGCGCTGGACTCACCGACTCCTTCTTCATCGAGCACCTCTAGGCGCGTCGCATCCGCATGGATCACCGTGATCTGCGGAAAAGCGACGGCCAGCGCCCGGCAGCGCTCATGGTCCTTTTCGATGACCTTCACATGGACACCGTGAGCGGAGAATGGCTCCAGGGCACGGGCAAGATAGTACCCAACTTCAGTGCCGCCGATCACGCAGACCTTCCGAAGGACGCCTGCCTCCTTCCCCGCCCTCAACCCAACCAGGGACAGGACTCCGGGCCTGCCCACGAGGAAAAGGCGGTCACCGGGCAGGATAGACGTGTTACCGCGCGGTATCACCGCCTCGCCATCGCGCATGATAGCAACCAGGGTGTTCACGGTGATGTTAAGATCTCGCACCGGAGTGTGGACGAGCGACGATCCTTCGTCCACCACGAACGACCCGAGTTGCACCCGTCCCCCGGCGAGATAGTCTATCTCCGAAGCGTTCGGCGTCTTGAGCAGGCGCGCCATTTCTATAGCAGCCTGGTGCTCGGGGTTTACAGTCAGGTCGATGCCCAGCCGATGGCCGAGGGTGGCGCCATTACCGTCAAGTTCGTACCCGGGGTTCCGAACCCGCGCCACGGTGGTCTGAGCCCCGGCGCGTTTCGCTAAAAGACATGTGAGCATGTTCACTTCATCACTGCGGGTGACGGCGATGACGAGCTTCGCTTCGGCGACCCCCGCTTGATCCAACACGCGGGGAGAACACCCGTTCCCATCCACCGCCATTACATCGAGGTTTCGATCTATCTCTCGAAGCCTTTCTGGGTCCCGGTCCAGTACTACAACGTCACGATTCTCCTGGGAGAGCCTCTTTGCCAGCTCATAACCGAGCTTCCCCGCGCCTACGATGACAATCCTCACGGCAAGTCCTCCTGGTCCCACGACAGAACCCATGTCCTGTTCACTTGCAGTGAACTAGTTCAGATTAGAGATCCGTTCACAATGGTTAAGGTCTTCGCCGTCGATGCCCAGTCTTCCTTCCCCTGGCAGGACTTGTGACACATCAGGCGAAATACCCCGAGCAAGTTTGAGAGGTGCTGCACTATGCCAGGCGCACAGAATCGCCGAATCAGGCGGATGTCGCCCAGTCATGTCCTGGCCCTGACGGTCGTCGCCGTGACAATCATGGTCTTGTGGTTTCCCTTGGGAGCAGGCGAAACCCTGCCCGCCTTGGCCGGACGCCCCCCAAGGGCAGTCGCGGGGTCCTTGGACCTCTCCGCGTGGGACTTCGATACTCGGGGTCCAGCCCGCCTCGACGGAGAGTGGGAGTTCTACTGGAATCGCCTGCTCGAACCGGGAGATTTCGAGGCCGGGCCCGCACTTGCGGCTGCCACGGGTTCCAGGGATTTCATCACAGTCCCGGGCACGTGGAACGGGCGCAACCTCGACGGCGTGCGTCTCGGCGGTCAGGGTTACGCCACCTTGAGGCTGTCCGTGGACATCGGTGACCGGTCGGGCATGTGGGCGATTAAGATACCTTTCATGCTAACCGCGTATAAGCTCTGGGTCAACGGAGTCCCAGTGGCCGGCAACGGCGTGGTCGGCACTTCCCCGTCTGACTACCGCTCGCAGTTCCGCCACGAGCTGGCGTCCTTCGAGTTGTCCGGCGGCCAAGTCACTATCATCGCTCAAGTGGCTAATTTCGATCTTGACCGCGCCATCACGCGGACCATCCTGTTCGGACCCGAGCAGCACGTGCTCAATTTGCGAGATCGCAGGCTGGCCATGGACCTTCTGCTTACGGGGGCCGTCCTGATCACGGGCATGTACCACTTGGGCTTCTATGCCATCAGGCGGCGGGAACGCGCTCCGCTGGCCTTTGGGCTCCTCTGCTTGATCATCGCCGTCCGCACTCTTCTCTCCGGAGAGATGTTCTGGAGCGTTCTATTCCCGGATTTCAACGTGGAAGCCTACATCAGACTCGCCACCCTCACCTTTTTCCTTGGAGTCCCGGCGTTCGTCGCGTTCACAGGGTATGTCTTCCCCAACGAAGTGTCGCGAAAGGTGGTTTGGGCAACAGGTGTCGTTGGCGCGGTTCTGTCGTTAGCGGTCGTGGTTCTTCCGAACCGAGTCTACGGCCGGACGCTCATCCCCGCAGAGGTGCTTACTATCATGGTTTTCGCGTACCTCTTCGTGGCGCTAGGGCGCGCCGTGGCCGCGCGCCGCGACGGGGCGAGGCTTTTCGTGGTCGGGACGGCGCTTCTTCTCATCGTGGTGATGAACGATATCGCGTACGACAACGGAATAATCCAGACGGGCACGTATGCCCCCTTGGGACTGTTCATTTTCACGTTCGGGCAGTCCTTCCTGATAGCCCGGAGATTCTCTGGGGCCTTCTCCACGGTTGAAGAACTCTCCTCGCGCCTGGTATCCCTCGACCGGCTCAAAGATGAGTTTCTCTCAAACACCTCTCATGAGCTCCGGACGCCTCTCGCCGGGATCGTAGAGATAGCGGAGTCCATGATAGAAGGGGCGGCAGGCCCGGTCAGCAGCGAACAGGCCCACAATCTCGCGATCATCGCTGCGGGAGGCAGGAGGCTTTCAAACCTGATCAACGACATATCGGACCTCACTCGATTGAAGAACCAGGACATCGCCTTGAACAAGAAGCCTGTCAGGCTATGGCAGGTCGTCGAGGCCGTTCTCGAAGTGCGCCGGTTCCTGGCGGCGGGAAAGCCGCTCGATCTCGCGAACAACGTCGATCCACGGCTGCCCCTTGTTGACGCGGATGAGGACCGGCTGCAACAGATACTGCACAACCTGGTTGGAAACGCCGTCAAGTTCACGGAGTCCGGGCGGATCACTGTTTCGGCACTGGAGCTTGAGGGATATCTGAAAGTGAGCGTGTCGGATACAGGCGTCGGCATGCCGCCGGACCACCTTGCCCGCGTCCTCGGGCTGCTCGATAGCTCTGAAGAGCTTGAGGCCGGAACGCTCCGCCGTGTTGGTTTGGGTCTTAGTATCACAAAGCACCTGGTGGAGCTGCACGGTGGGGAGATGAGCGCGGAGTCCCAGGTTGGGAATGGATCGACCTTCTCGTTCACCCTTCCGTTGAGCGCCGCGGCGAGCGGCGACGAGGCCACAACCCAGGCCCAGGCTGCGGTCGAGTTTCTCTCCGCGTCACCTCCCGAGGCGCCAACAGCATGCGCCCAGGTGACAAGCTCACTCGGAGCGGGAGAGGCGGCCGGCTCATCCTCAGCCCTCCAGCCGCCAGGCACGTCTGAGTCCGCCGCAGACACGCTCCAATCCGATGGCGGGCGGATCCTGGTGGCGGATAGTGACCCCATGATCAGACAGGTTCTTGCCAACTGCCTATCTCTGACGGGGTGGTCTCCAGTCCCGGTCCCTGGCGGAACCGAGGCCCTCCAGGCGCTCGAGAGCGGTCGTGGTTTCGATCTCGCGATCCTTGATGTGGTCTTGCCCGGGATGTCCGGATACGAAGTCTGCCGGGCGATCAGGCGGACTCATTCGAAGCTCGAGCTTCCAGTCTTGTTGCTCTCCGCCAAGTCCGAACCTGACGATGTCGCCGCGGCGGCGGAGGCAGGAGCCAATGATCTTCTGGCCAAGCCCATCAGAAAAGCGGAACTCCTCTCCCGTGTGACCACCCTGCTCACTCTCAAGCGCTCGGTCCTTATGGCGGCCACCGACAGCCTCACCGGCCTACTCACAAGGAGACACCTGTTCGAGGCGGCCAAGAGGGAATTCGAGGCGGCGAAATCTGGCTCGGGCCTGTTTTCCCTTATCATGCTCGATATCGACTACTTCAAGGGTTTCAACGACACTTACGGCCATTCCATCGGAGACCGCGTCATGAAGGTTGTCGCAGAGAGATGCCTTGCAAACGTCCGGACAGGCGACTTGGTCGGCAGATACGGTGGGGACGAGTTTATGATCGTCCTGCCCGGAACCGGCCTGCCCACCGCGATGACCGTGACTGAGCGGGTGCGGAAGAGCATATCGGGATCCACGGTCGCAGTCGGAGACGGAGAGGATGTCTTCATCACCGTAAGCGCGGGCCTGGCAGTACTCACCCCCGATACTCAAAGCCTTGAGCAGCTGTTCCATGAGGCGGATGTGGCCCTCCTTCAGGCAAAGAGGGCGGGTCGCGATACGATCGTGGTGGCGAATTGAGCATGGTTCCACGACGTACGCCGTCATTGAAACGCCGCGCCCGGCACCGCGGAGGCGGCCTCCGGCGGGCGGGACGGCCCCGGGCGGGGGCTGTGAGCCCACGGAGGCGACCGGTTGGGGAGTGGTGTGGCGGCGGCCTGGGACCCAACTGGCGGCTCTCGTTCGGCCGCTGCCTGCCCGGGTGCAGCGAAGGTGAATGTCGCGAAAAGCATATTGACACGGTTCCGGCCACGTGAGACAATTGCGTCGGAGAAAAAGTTAGGCCCACCAAACTTATTGTCGCGCTCGCGGGTTTGGCAGGTGCGGCCGCGAGCCTCTTGGGCCTGCGTAGGGGGTGTAGCCCGTAAAGAAGAATGAGGTCTCCCCATCGCTCCAGGATTACCTCGAAGCCATACTGGATCTCTCGGTGGGGGCAGACGGGGTCCGAACGACAGACGTCGCCACCAGGCTGAATGTCTCCAAAGCCAGCGTCACTCAGGCGATGGGCAATCTCGTGCGTGCAGGACTTGCATTGCAGGAGCGGTACGGGCCCGTGGAACTGACTGAGGCCGGATACGCTAAGGCAGCGTCAGTGCGAAGGCGCCACGAGCTTCTGAGGTCGCTCTTCGAGGACGTCCTGGGCGTGGATCCAGAAACCGCGGACGCTGATGCATGTAGGGTGGAGCATGCAATCAGCCCAGTCACCCTGGAGAAGCTGGCTGAGTTCCTGAAGAGGAGGTCTGACCGGTGAGTCGAAGGGAGACACGTGTTCCTCTGAGCGTGCTCACTCCCGGCGCCACGGGGATCGTGGCTTGTGTCCACTGCTCCGGCCCGCTCCGGCGCCGACTCTTGGACATGGGAGTGGTGCCCGGGGTCGAGGTCAGGGTGGACAGGTTCGCCCCGCTCGGCGACCCGATGGTCATAAGCCTGATGGGGTATCGCCTCAGTCTGCGGAGGCAGGAGGCCGCCGCTGTGCTCGTGGACGTTGTCGGCTTCTCGGGGCTCTCTGGTCCGTGTCCCTTAGTCCCAGGCGGCGCGCCTCATTGCGCCCGGAAGTTAGGCTTTCCTAACATACTGCCCGCCCTGGCACGCTGGCACAACCCCTGGGCCCGCACAGGTAAAAGGAGGCGTAGAAAGCGGAGATGAGGCAAGCCACTCTACAGGACGCCGCAGAGCCGGTAATCGCCCTCGCGGGCAACCCGAACTCGGGAAAGACCAGCCTTTTCAACTCGCTTACACATTCCAGACACCACGTAGGCAACTGGCCAGGAGTCACCGTGGAAAAGCGGGAGGGATACCTCTCCACAGGTGACGTCCGTGTGAGGGTCGTGGATCTTCCCGGAACCTACAGCCTAACCGCGCGATCGGCCGATGAGGCAATAGCGCGTTCATTCATCCTGGAGCAATCTCCCGACGTTGTCGTCGATGTTGTGGACGCGTCGAATATCCAACGGAACCTCTATCTCACCATCCAGTTGCTGGAGATGGGAGCGAGGGTTGTCGTAGCCCTGAATATGTTCGATGAGGCCCGGGCACTGGGGATACAAGTGGATATCCCGGCACTGGAGAGATTGCTCGGAGTCCCTGTAGTCCCGACGGTCGCCACCCGCGGCGTGGGCCTGACGCGTCTGAAGCGCGTCATGCTCGAGACGGCGAAACGCGTCAAGCCGATCACTATTGACTATGGCCCTGAAATGGAGCGCGGGATCGCGACGGTGGAAGATCTTCTTGGAAGGTCTCCCTCTCTGCTCCGCGGCCGGCCCGCCAGGTGGCTCGCGATCAAGCTCCTCGAGGGAGATGATATGGTCACGGCCGAGTTCACGGACTCCGCGAACCCCGGGGTCATGGAGGAGGTCGAGCGGTGCCGTGACCGGATCCGCGCAAGGACCGGACAGGCCACCGAGGACCTGGCGGCGGACAGGCGGCATGGGTTTGTGTCCGGAGTCGTGCGGCAGGCCGTCTCGAGCGTGCGTGAGCCGGGGGGCCCTCCCACACTGTCTGAGAGAATAGACAGATTCGTCTTGCACAGGTACTTCGGAATTCCGCTGCTGGCCATGGTCCTGTTCGGCACATTCCAATTCACGTTCGCGGTGAGTAGCCCAATGGTGGATGGGCTAGGCGCTGCCACCTCCTGGCTGGGCGACTCGATGGCAAGAGTCATGGGGGCGGCTGGTGCCTCCCAGACCCTCGTGTCACTGGTCCGCGACGGGATTGTCGCGGGGGTGGGCTCTGTGCTCTCCTTCGTACCCCCCATATTCATGCTCTTTCTCGGCATCTCTCTGCTTGAGGACACAGGGTACATGGCACGCGCCGCATTCCTTTCGGACCGGTTGATGCATGCTGCCGGACTGCACGGGAAGTCCGCCATACCGATGATAATGGGGTTCGGATGCAACGTCCCTGCCATCCTTGCGGCGAGAACCCTCGACAGCCCGAGGGATAGGATTATCACTATCCTCGTAAACCCGTTCATATCGTGCTCCGCCAGGCTTCCTGTCTATGTCCTGTTCGCAGGGGCGCTCTTCCCGCGAAACCAAGGGCTCGTGATCCTTTCTCTCTATGTGGCCGGGGCAATTATCGCGATCATATCCGCAAGGGTACTGAGCCGGACTGCCCTTGCGGGCGAGCCCTCGACCTTCGTGATGGAACTCCCGCCATACCGGATACCATCTGTGCTGAGCCTGGCCATGCACACGTGGGAGCGCGGCCGTGCCTTTCTTCAGAAGGCCGCGACCGTGATTCTAGTGTCAGCGGTGGCAGTGTGGGCCATGTCCAATCTCCCACCGGGCGTCGCTCCGGCGAGCGCCGGAAGCCTGATGGGGCAGGCTGGCACGCTCCTGGCACCGCTTCTGAGGCCCGCGGGCTTCGGCACTTGGGAGGCTGCAGTCGCCTTGATGTTCGGGTTAGTGGCGAAAGAAGTAATCGTGGGGACACTCGGAGTTGTGTACGGGGCAGAAGGAGATAGCCTCGCGGCCGCGATCCAGTCCCGGTGGACTCCGCTGTCTGCCTATGCGTTCATGGTGATGAGCCTTCTCTACGTGCCATGCGTCTCAACAGTGGTGGCTATCCGCCGGGAAACCAACTCCTTGGGCTGGGCCATCTTCGCCGTAACCTACAGCCTCGGCGTAGGTTGGGCAGCCGCAGTCGCCGTATACCAAGTTGGACGGTTACTCGGATTCGCATGACGCCCACACAGCGTGGGCGGCAGGGCCGCGGTGGTCAGCGTTGATCGCCGCAGATGCATAGTGATCGTGCAGAGGGAGCGGGCAACCCGCTCCCCCTTGTGTCTGCGTCAGTCACCCCAGATCGTGTGGCCCCCGGATCAGGGACCGCACGAGGATGACACGCCGTCCTACTTCTTGTAGTGATCGGCCTCGTCGAACTTGATTATCTTCTCGAGCCACTCGGCCGGATACGCCGTGCGGGTGATGTTCCCGTCGATGTTGACTGTCCCTGCGTTGTACTTCCAGAACAGCCAGTCAAGGAAGCCCCACCAGGCATCGCGGACAGTCTCGACGTTGCGGTTGCAGTACTCGGTCAGGAACTCCACGGCAAGCCTCGGGTCCTTCTTGTAAAGCTCCATCGCAGCCGCGTCGATCGCCGGCAGAGTCCTCATCACCGAGCCTTCATACTTGTCCTGCATCGCGTTGATGTCCTTGATCATGTAGGACCACTTCAGATCGACCAAGGTGTTGACGCACGAGACCGCCCACCAGAAAGACTCCCTCGTGAACTGCTGATGGGAACCGGCTTTCTCGCTGATGCTCGGGGATATGTGTGTCACGCTGTTGTAGAAGGGCACGTAGACAGTGGTCGCCGGCGCAGCTGGGCCATACCACAGCACGCCGCCGATCTCGTCCGGGAGCCAGCCTCTCGACTGCGCGATTATGCTGTACTCGCATCCGATCGCGGATACGGTGCGATTCCAGCCGTATGTGTCGCTGCCGACGTTGAAGGTCCATCCCGGATACCGTCGCGGGTTGCCCCAAGGGCCAGCGGTCCAGCTGGTACTGGAGTCAAACTCGGTACCCTCGTAGTGGTCGCGGTGAAGTGCGGCGACGTCTGCGACGGACAGCTTGCGCTCCACAGGGACGGAGAAAGGCGGATCTGCCTCAGTCAGGGTATTCGCGAGAGACGGGGCAACGCGGCTGAAGATGCGGACGATCCGCCGGTAGCTGTAGTCGGGCCGTACGCGGTCGCAGAAGTCCCATCTCCAGTTGAGCTTCTTGCCTGATGCCGGGTCCCACCAGCCCTTCTCCTGGGCGAACTCGCGGATTCCAGGGCCGTACATGAAGTTCTCGTGATCGTCGAAATCGATCTCACCTATGACCGAGGAGTTCGATGAGACCGCTATGTGGCCGTCGGGAACGCGCTGTGCGACCCAGAATGCCCCCGGCTCACCCGACTCCGGCTCCCAAAGTGGCCCTGGGCCGACGATCTCAAAGACCCACGCCTCGTTGGGGTCGCATACGGAGAGCTCCTCGCCAGAATCCTTGTACCCATATTTCACAGCGAGGTCGCCCATCACCTGGATGGCCTCACGGGCGGTGGCGCCGCGCTCAAGGGCAAGCATGGACAGGTTTGTGATGTCGAAGATACCCTGCTGGTTCCGGAACTCGGCCCGACCGCCTATGGTGGTCTCGCCGATACCCACCTGCTTCTCGTTCATCATCCCGAAGATGCCCGCTATGTACGCGTAGGTGTGTGGAACCTGCGGGATCATGTTCCCGGTGGGCTTCGATGCCTCGGAGAGGCGGTACCCTGCAGTGTGTTGGGGCAGGTAAGGAACTTCGACCATCGCTCCCGGCTCCCAGTCCTTCGCAGGCACCTTCCAGATCTCGTACGCACACGAGCCGCAGTCAGCAGTGTGGGTCACCATGGCCGAGCCGTCCACGGAAGCACCCGGTGACACCAGTATGGAGGTGCAAGCGAACGCTGCAGCGGAGGCCAGAATGACGCTGAGCGCGACTACTGATGCAACGATCAGGAGCTTGACGCGGTGCAGAGACTTCTTGTGGTACACTTGTGTTTACCTCCTTAATGTTGCTATACGACGCTGCCGTAGCGTCTCGATCCGTCCGGCCTCATCACCCCCTTGCTCCAGCGTCTCGCCACATTACCCCAGCGAAGGTGCAGAAGTGCAAATTGGGGTTTACTGTACCATACAGAGAGATTGCGGATGTGTCAAGAGAGACCAGTACCGGCCTGCGGCCGTGAACTTGAGTCCGCCCGGGCACGCGCGTGGTTCGCTTCCATCTTGGGGAGGATACCTCGGGGCGATGCCGAAAACGTTAGCTCTGTGGGATCGGGCCGGAGCCCGCCGCGCTGCCGCGACCCTCGGGGACGCAGGAGGATGGAGGTTGATGAAGACACAGTGAAGCATGTTGGGTCATATGTAGGCCTGGCTTCTAGCGGCGCACTTGCCGTCAGGAGGGATCGCGCGTGGGAAAGGCTCCACGTGTGTGACCTGTGCGCCCACGAGTGTGGCGTGGACCGCCTGGCAGGAAAACTGGGCGTGTGCCGATCGGATGAAACGGTCCAGATATCCAACTACGGCCCGCATTTCGGGGAGGAGCGTCCGCTTGTGGGAACGCGAGGGTCCGGCACAATATTCTTCGCCGGGTGCAACCTCAGGTGCGTGTTCTGCCAGAACTGGGACATCAGCCACATGCGATTCGGACGTACGGTTTCCCCATCGGAACTCGCCGATATCATGCTCGAGCTCGAAGAGACAGGCTGCCACAACATAAACCTGGTCACGCCGACCCACTACATGCCTCACATACTCTCTGCCCTGGTCATAGCGGCCGAACAGGGCCTCGAACTGCCCATAGTATACAACTGCGGCGGGTATGAGTCTCTCGAGGCACTGTCTCTACTCGACGGAATTGTCGACATCTACATGCCGGATGTCAAGTACTCGGACCCCGAAACCGGCCTGCGTTTCTCCAAGGCAAGAGACTACCCAGACGTGGTTCGGGCCTCTCTTAAGGAGATGCACCGGCAGGTGGGTGACCTGATGATCGATGAGGACGGCATCGCCTGGCGCGGACTGCTGGTGCGCCACCTGGTCCTGCCGGAGAGGCTCGCCGGCACCGCAGAGATAGTGCGGTTCATAGCGGAAGAGCTATCGCCAGACACATACATAAACATCATGGCCCAGTACCGCCCGGAGTTCAGGGCGAGAGAACATCCGCCCTTGGACCGGGCAATCACCAGGGGGGAGTACGAGGAAGCCATCCGGCTGGCCAGGGAGGCCGGGCTTCACCGGTTCGCGGAATGAGACAGTCATCCGATCCTCGCTGGGCTGGCGTAGCACGCGGGTCCGGGTCGAGGCCAAACGGGCAGCGTGAAAGTGAACACGCTCCCCTTCCCCATCTCGCTCTCAACCCACACGCGGCCCCCGTGCGCCTCAACCAGGCTCTTCACTATGTACAGGCCGAGACCCAGCCCCTGGTGTTTCCCCGCCACAACTTGGACCCTATAGTACCTTTCGAATATGCGCGAGATGTCCTCTGCAGAGATCCCCGGACCGCGGTCGGATACTGAGATCAGTCAGTGCCTTAGGTAGTGGTATAAACTCGGGGGGAAGATCCTTGCGGTATTGACAGGACAGCCGCCAGCGTGGTTCTTTTCGGATGTAAGGCAATACAGTCCGAGGGGGTAACCACGATGGCAGCTGCCAAGAGAACTGTATCACTTCTGGACCTTCTCCGCCAGGCGGGAATGGATCAGGACATAGACTTCCTCAGGGAGGGTGCACGGCTTCTCGCCCAAAGGCTCGTTGAGCTCGAGGCCACTGAGAGAATTGGAGCGGAGAGGTATGAGAGAACGGCGGAGCGATCGACGAGGATGTCCCAAAGTTCGTGGAATCTGAGGTAGCGGCTCCCTGCTCCGTTGTGGTAAAACGGAGCTGTGAGAGAATGCAGGGAGCCGCCGGTGTCAGCATATCGCAGCAAGGGCAGTCCTGAAAGAGCCAACAGGGAAGAAGACGCAACGAAAACACTAATCTCCCGCGAGGTGGCGCTGAGCCTCGAGGCGATACGCCAGAAAGCGAAAGATGGGCTGCTTGCGCTATGCGTAGAGGAGGGGCTCAACACGCTCGGGCTGATGTTCGAGCAAGAGCTGGAGGAGAAGATCGGCAAGAAGGGCAAACACAACCCCAAGCGGCCTGGCTCCAGGCACA
>JANLFS010000003.1:0-11067 GCA_024655925.1 Bacillota bacterium
GGAACGGTAAGAGAGAGCATGTCGAGAAAGCGGCGGCGATATCCTGCGTTGGAGCCCAGCCCCGGTTGCTGATGGCGGTGGAACAGGGCAAACACGTGGTGATCAAGGTGAAACAGAGGGATCGCCGCTTGGTCCGGGACATGGACGGGCTGATGCGCAAGCAGGCGCCTCACGTTGTTGCCCAAGGCGTAACGCCTAAAGGCGAGCCCATCAAGAATGGGCACGGGGTAGCCTGCGACGCGGAGCTGTGGGATGAAGAGAACTTCACAAGCTGGGACAGGGTTCGCTGTCCATTGCGGTGCGTTAAGGTTCGGGAGACGAAGAAGGAGACCCGGGGCGGCCAGGTGGCCGGGAGCACAACGACGGAATACCATATCGCGACGGCGGCGCCAAAGGCGATAATGAAGGCCGAGCGGGCATGGGAGACAGTCCATCGCAGGTGGGACATTAAGAACACAGTCTTCAACGGCCTCAAACAGAACTGGGGATTCGAGCACTGCTACACGCAGGATCGAAACGGCATAAGAGGGGCGTATGCCCTGTATTGCATCGCATCCAACCTGATGTTGCTGTTCGCGTAAAAGAACCTGAAGGACGCGCCGGGGAAAGGCGTTACGCTGAAGGAGCTGGCGCGGCAGATCTTGGCCGGCATTGGAAACCTCGCTCACCCGTTGCCGATACTCAAGCTTAAACCAGGCCGGCAACTCGCCCTGACGGCACGGGGACCTCGGCAACCGATCATGTGATACCATTGGTTCCCAAGTCGTGGGCTTGGGGAGAGCAGGGCTTTCAGCGGAATCCAGTATGGTAAACGTAGCCATACATGCCCTGAGCCGCGACGTTTCGCAACACGCCACGCCAAGGCCCATTTGCGGAAGTGCTGCCTGGCTTGGCCAGCGAGTTGAGAATCCCTGGACGGGCTAGTATAATTGGAGATAGTTTCAAGAACGATGGGTGCGTGGCCGGAGGTGTGGATATTGGAATCCGTGCGAATCCGCGACATCGGGCAGCATGAAGGCGGCGAAGTGACCGTCCGAGGTTGGCTCTTCAACAAGCGATCCAGCGGCCGCATACATTTCTTGATCATCCGCGATGGCACAGGATTCCTGCAGGCAGTCGCGGTTCGCGGCGAGATGCCCGACGACCAGTTCGAACTGTGCGGTACGATCACCCAGGAGTCCTCTGTAGTGGTGCGAGGGCAAGTCAGGGCGGACGAGCGGGCCATGGGCGGGTATGAGCTGTCCGTGACCTCCGTGGAACTGATCCAGATGGCCTCTGATTACCCCATCACCAAGAAGGAGCACGGGGTGGACTTCCTCATGGACAACCGGCACCTTTGGATCCGCTCACCGAAGCAGCACGCGGCGCTTCTGGTGAGGCACGAGGTGATCCGGGCGGCGCAGGACTACCTCAATGAGAACGGGTTCATACGAGTCGATGCCCCCATACTCACTCCTTCCGCCTGTGAGGGCACCACGACACTCTTCGAGACAGACTACTTCGGTGAGAAGGCTTACTTGAGTCAGAGCGGCCAGCTCTACAATGAAGCGACATGCCTTGCCTTCGGGCGAGTCTACTGTTTTGGGCCAACCTTCCGAGCGGAGAAGTCCAAGACCCGCCGACATTTGATAGAGTTCTGGATGATAGAGCCCGAGATGGCCTACGCGGACCAAGAGGACAACATGGCGGTCCAGGAGGAAATGGTCTCTTTCATGGTCCGGCGGTGTCTGGAGAACCGCGGGCGTGAACTTCGCCTCCTGGAGCGCGACCTGTCGAAGCTCAAGAACATCAAGCCGCCGTTCCCAAGAATCTCCTACGATGACGCAGTCGCCCTGCTTCGCACTGAAGGCCGGGAGTTCCAGTGGGGCGACGACTTCGGTGCCCCGGACGAGACGTTGATATCCGAGAGATTCGACCGTCCGGTCTTCGTCACTGGATACCCAACAAAAGTGAAGGCCTTCTACATGCAACCCGACCCGAACCGGCCCGAGACGGTCCTCTGCGCGGATCTGCTTGCCCCCGAAGGCTACGGGGAGATCATTGGCGGAAGCCAGCGGATTCACGACCCGGATTTGCTAGCTCAGAGAATCCGCGAGCACTGCCTGCCGGAGGCGGCCTATACCTGGTATACCGACCTGAGGAGATTCGGGTCGGTCCCCCATTCCGGGTTCGGGCTGGGGATCGAGAGGACCGTGGCCTGGATCACCGGGCTCGAGCACGTACGGGAGATGATCCCGTTTCCAAGACTCCTGAACAGGATCTATCCATAGCCCTGTGCGGGCCGGAGTATCATGCCCGGGCGGGGAGGAACTGGCGAGCGGGCCCCTCCGTCTAATGTACCGCATTCATCCAACGGGAGGGATTGGCCGATGAAGACACTGGCGCGTCTCGTCGTCTTTGCTTTGGTCCTGGCGACTCTGGTACCGGCGACCACAGGCGCGCAGACCAGTGCCTACGACTACATAGTGAGGGGCGAGCGCTTTCTTGGGCAGGGGCTTGCGGATGACGCGGTCCGCGAGTTCACGCAGGCCCTGAAGCTCGAACCACAGAACACCAGGGCCCATTTCGGCCTGGGGCAAGGTTATGAGCTGCGGTCCGGGATTCAGGGGGTCCTGACCTACCGCCTGGAATGTATGACGGAGCCTGCGTACGTCCGGGCGTATGGATTCCCACCCCTGACTGACCGGGGCTACCAGGATATCGACCAGGCGCTGGCTTCCTATGGGCGCGCGCTCAGCCCCGGGCAGCAGGTGGTTGGCGCCTATTACCGCCAGGGCATGCTGTACTTCGCGAGTGGCAGGGCAGACGACGCCCGGAGGGCACTGGAGCAGGCCGTAGCGGCAGAGCCGTCCAATGTAGCGGCAAGGGTCCTTTTGGCGTATCAGTACCTTGAAGATGGGCAGGCCTCAATGGCTTCCGCACAACTGGACAGGGCCAGGACCGCGGGGGGCGATCCCGGGAACCCGCTCATCCTCGCCGCCATGGGGGTCGTGGAGTTCAGAGCTGGGCGGTTCGAAGCCGCTGATCAGTATTTCTCTCAGGCTCTGGCCAGGTATGATGCTCCCGCGTACATAGAGAAGTTCCTGGGGGATGCCAGGTCGGCCTTGGGAAGGCAAGCCGAAGCCCTCGACGCGTACAGGCGCGCCGCGTACAAGGATCGCACCTTGACCCTCACCCGCGACAGACTGGGCAACGCATACCGGCTCTCGGGCGAGGCACAGGCTGCGATGGATGCTTACACAGAGGCCTCTACGGCAAACCCGAACCTGCTACGGGCGAAGTTCGGCTTGGCCTGTGCGATGCTTGAGTCCGGCAGAGCCGCTGCCGCAGGTCCGGTCTTCGCTGATATCCTGACCTCCCTCCCTGAGTATGGTTCTGACAACGCACTCGTGCTCAGGGCCATCAGTGAGTGGAGACTCGGTGACCCCTCCCGGGCTTTGGCCACCTTGCAGTCTGCGCTCGGGTTGAACCCGGGAAACCGGGTTGGGCAGGTCTACGTGTCTAGGCTCGAGGCGGAGCTGAGGGCTCGAGGGACCTTTCCGACCGGGGTCACCACCAGGTCGGTCACGGTGGCACCGATTCCCGACAAACCCTTCAGTGGTGTCCTGATCAACGGGGGAGTGCAGCACACCAACTCCACCCAGGTCCGAGTCGCAGTCTACAGCCCTATTCCCAACGTGTCTTTCAGCAACGACGGAGTGACCTGGAGTCCCTGGTACTCAAAGCCTGGGGAGTACTGTGAGTTCTCCTGGAACCTGACGCCCGGGGACGGGGTCAAGCAGGTCCAAGTCAAGTTCCGCGACTACTGGGGATTCGTGACCCGTGGCGAATCAGGCACGATAACTCTGGACTCGACTCCCGCTTCCGTATCCATCGGGGTCTCTGACGCACCCGGCGCCAACCCATATTTCCGCGACCGGGTGAGGGTGACCCTGTCGGCAACTGATCCCAGCGGAATCGCCGGGTTCTGGCTCTCTTTCGACGGGGCCGAGTGGCGGTGGTTCGACTGGTACTCCCACGACTTCGTGGTTGCGCTCCCTTCGACCGGGGCCAGCAGGATCTTCCTGTCAGTCGTGGACGGGGCGGGCAACCACGCGTCTGCGGAGGCAGCAATACCGCCGGCGGCGCCTCTGGACACCGTCCCTCCCGAGGGCGGGATCGCTGTCGCCGGGGGAACAGCCGCCATCAATAGCCCGTACGTGACCGCGGCTCTCTGGGCGCGTGACAACGTGCCCGGGCAGCTGGAGATGTCGTTCTCGACGGACGGCAGGACATACGGGCCGTGGGAAGCCTTCGCGGCCACAAAGTACATACAGCTTCCGCCGGGTGACGATACGAAGAACGTGTATGTCAGGTTCCGGGACGCGGCGGGCAACGTCTCGCAAGCCTACGTTGCCAGCATAGTGCTGGATACGAGAGCCCCGCGCATCTACAACGTTCAGGTAACAGCGGTGGGGACCACCTCCGCGGCGGTGTCCTGGTCTACCGACGAACTTGCGGACTCAGCCGTGGAGTTCTGGGCCACTGGATCTCCGGACCGGGTGAGCGGCACCGACGTGACCGGCGTGCACACCATATCCCTTGCGGGCCTCAGGCCAGGCACGACCTATGGTTTCAGGGTCATATCCCGCGACGCAGCGGGCAATGTAGCCCGGTCAGAGGATATGAGCTTCAGGACTCTCTCCCCGGACACCCGGCCGCCGAGTGTTAGCCTTAGGATCAACGGTGGAGCCAGGTACGCGAACAGCCGGATCCTTCAGCTCGAAGTATACGCCCAGGACGACCAACCAGGGCCGCTCGAGATGACCATCCGCGACGACGGGACTCCGTTCGGGTACTGGCGGCCTCACTCGGTCAACACAACCTGGCAGCTAACGGGGGCTGAGGGGAAGAGGACCGTGTATGTGCGCGTCCGCGACCAAGCTGGAAACGAGACACAGGCAGAGGCGAGTATCGTCCTTGATGTCACACCGCCTCAGATTAGCTGGGTCGAGGCCAAGACGGTCGGGCCTGACTCCGCGACGATCACCTGGTGGACTAATGAGTTCGCTGACTCGTGGGTGCTCTACGGGCCTCTGGCTCCCACCAGAACCTCGGGCTGGGGCGACAGAGAGCTTTCGCACTCTGTGACCATTACCGGTCTCAACCCGAACACGGTTTACTTCTTCAAGGTTCGCTCGACAGACGATGCGGGCAATACCGCCGAGTCCGCTGTGTCCACGTTCCGGACCCAGCAGCCGAGGGACACCACACCCCCGACGGGCAGCATCAGAATAAACGACAGCGCAAGATATACCCGGTCTACCCTGGTCAGCCTCACTCTCTCCGCCTCGGACGATTCCGGCGGAAGGATTGAGATGAGGCTTCGGGAGGACGTGGGCAACTGGACAGCGTGGCAGACCCTGGCGTCCAAGACCAACTTCAGGCTCACGCCCGGGGACGGAACGAGAACCATCTACGCTGAGTTTCGCGACCCGTCAGCTAACGTGAGCAGGACCTACTCGGCCTCGATAGTCCTGGATACGAGAGCGCCCAGGATTACGAACGTGAGGACGTCCGACGTCACCCGGAACTCAGCCACGATAACTTGGAACACTGATGAGCCCGCCACGTCCACGGTGGAGTACGGGCTGTCGGGCGCCTTGATGAGAGATACGGCCGGTGAGAAGTCCGTTACATCGGCGGAAGCCGCCACTGGGCCTGGAGATGTCGGGGCGAAAGTCATCATAGTCCCCGAGCTCCCGCCCTCGCAGCTCACGACGAATCACAGCGTGACACTGACCCGGCTCAACTCCGACACCACATACTATTATCAGGTTGTGTCGCGGGACGCGGCCGGAAACGTGGCGGTTTTGTCTGGTTTCTCGTTCACCACGGCTGGGGCGCCGCCGCCGCCGCCTCCGCCACCTGCAAAACCGCCGTCCACTCCGCCGGAGCCTCCGGTGTCTCCGCCGCCTCCACCGCCACCAGGTCCGCCGGTCAAGGTGAATTGGGCCCTGAGCTCGAATGGTGGGAGCGCCACGGCCTCGTCGTATGCGGCGGCACGCCCGGGAAGCCAGGCGAGGCCGGCGGCGTACGCGATCGACGGGAACAGGCAGACATACTGGGAGGCAGGCTCGCCGGGGAGCTCGCCGAACCAGTGGATCGAGATACGGTTCGCCAAGCCTCAGACGATCGGCTTCATAAGGACAGTCAGCGACATCGGACACTATGCGGTGGAAATGACTGTCCAGTACGATCGGGACGGGCAATGGGTCGATCTCGTTGACACGAAATCCAGGTTGGACCAGAACAAGTACAAGAAAACATCAGGGTCGACATTCATGTACGAGATCCCGTTCACGGCGGTCACAACCTCCGGAATCCGGATCATCGTGCACAGGGTGTCGAATCCGAGAGTGGCAGTCCAGTTCTCAGAGATCGAAGTATACACGAGCTCGGAATAGCGCAAATCAGACCCGAGATAGCATATTCCGACTGCCGCACCTCCGCCGGGTGCGGCAGTCGGATGTCTGGGAGGGGGCCCATACAGTTGAGTGACCTTCGCTATGATGTGGTCATCGTCGGAACCGGCCCGGCCGGGATCTTTGCAGCCCTTGAGCTCTCTGAGCGTGAGGACGTACGAGTCTTGATGATTGAAAAGGGACGGGACATGGACGGGCGAAAGTGTCCCGGTTCAGATGGGAAAGTGAAGTGTCTCCGGTGCGACCCGTGCGGTGTGGTATCCGGGTGGGGAGGGGCGGGTGCCTTCAGCGACGGGAAGCTTACCCTCTCCACCGATGTCGGGGGCATGCTCGAGAACTACGTGGGCAAGAGCGAGTTGCTCAGCCTCATTGACTACGTCGACGGGGTTTACCTGAAGTACGGAGCCCCAGAGACCGTGTACGGGGAGGAAGAGGACCAAGTGGCTGACATCCGTGACCGGGCCAAAGTCGCGGAGCTGACCCTGATTCCCGCCCGAATCCGCCATCTCGGCACCGGCCGCACACAGGCGATCCTCGAAAGGATGAAGAAGAGACTCGAAGGCCGCGTGGACATTGCGCTCAACACCTGCGTCACCCGCATCGTCGTGGAAGAACGGCGGGTCAGAGGTGTAGAAGTCTCCGGGGGTACGTTCATCCCCGCGACCTATGTCATCATAGCTCCGGGCAGGGAAGGATCGGCATGGCTTGTGGAACAAGCCGCCGGCATGGGCCTTCGCACCGCTATCAACCCCGTTGACATCGGGGTAAGGGTGGAGCTGCCTGCGGCGGTGATGGAGCACATAACGAGCGTAGTCTATGAGTCCAAATTCGTGTACTACTCACGGACCTTTGATGACAAGGTCCGGACCTTCTGTATGTGCCCTTACGGCGAGGTGGTCACCGAGAACAACGCGGGACTAGTCACGGTGAACGGTCACAGTCACGCAGAGAGAAAGACGGAGTACACCAACTTCGCTGTCCTGGTGAGCAAGACTTTCACTGAGCCATTCCGCGAGCCCACTCTGTATGGGAAGTACGTGGCGGGTCTCGCAAACCTTCTCGGCGGGGGTGTGCTGGTACAGAGGCTCGGCGACCTGATCGCTGGTCGCAGAACCAATGAGGAGAGGCTTCGCAAGTGCACGGTAACACCTACTCTCAAAGATGCTACGCCGGGAGATCTCAGTCTGGTCTTCCCGTACAGACATCTGGTGAGCATCATCGAGATGCTGCAGGCCATGGACAAGATCGCTCCCGGAGTGTATTCCAGAAACACACTTCTTTACGGTGTCGAAGTCAAGTTCTACTCCAACAGGTTCGAGCTTTCGAGGACACTCGAAACGACGGTCCGGAACCTGTTCGCAGCGGGCGACGGAGCGGGTGTGACTCGTGGCCTGATGCAGGCGTCAGCGTCAGGCGTTGTCGTAGCGCGGGAGATTCTCGCGCGAGTCGGGGGAGGGAAAGCGTAGGTGGCGGCAGTTCGCCTCAGAAAGGGCCGCGATGGGCGTGCTCGGGCGGGGCACCCTTGGGTGTACCAGGGAGAGGTCGCGGACATCCTGGGGGACCCGGCCGATGGAGAGATAGTGGATGTCGTGAGCAGCTCAGGACAGTTCATCGCCAGAGGGTACATCAACCGTGCATCACAGATCCTGGTCAGGTTGCTCACGTGGCGCGACGAGCCCATCGACGACGTCTGGTTTGGCGAAAGGCTTCGGTCCGCCGTCTACTACCGCGATCTGGTGGCGCCCGGTGCTCATTCGCTCCGGCTTGTGTTCGGAGAGGCAGACGGGCTGCCCGGGCTCATCGTGGACCGTTACGGCGACTGCCTCGTGTTCCAGACCCTCACCCTGGGCATGGAATGCCGTAAGCAGATGCTGGTCCAGAAGATGCTCGATCTCACTGGAGTCTCCCTCGCGTATGAACGGAACGACGTAAGGAGCCGTGAACTAGAAGGCCTTCCTCAGACGCGGGGTTTCCTCTCGGCGCAGTTCGACACCACGTTCGAGATCCGAGAGAACGATCTGTGCTTCCTCGTCGACATATCCGAAGGACAGAAGACTGGGTACTTCCTGGATCAGCGGGAGAACAGAAAGGCCATAGCCCCGTTCGTTCAGGGGGGCAGGGTGCTCGATTGCTTCTGCCACACAGGGAGTTTCGCAGTCCACGCTGCACGTTACGGGGCGAGCGAAGTAGTGGGCATCGACATCTCAGAGCCCGCGCTCGAGATCGCCCGGGCTAACGCCAGACGAAATGATTGCGGGAGAGTGTGCCGGTTCGAGGCCGCGAACGTCTTCGACTCTTTGCGGGCTATGTCGGACTCGAAAGACCCGGAGGACCGGTTTGATGTCGTGATCCTCGATCCACCCGCGTTCACCAAGAGCCGTGCCTCCGTCGAGGGCGCGCTTCGAGGGTACAAGGAGATCAACCTCCGAGCGTGCCGGTTGCTGAAACCTGGAGGATTCCTTATCACCTCTTCCTGTTCTCATCACGTGGACGAGCCAACGTTCATCTCCACTGTGGAGTCGGCGGTGAGGGACTCCGGGAGGCGCGCAAGGCTCGTTGAAGTGCGTACGCAAGCGAAAGATCACCCAATACTGCTTGGGGTCCCCGAGACTCGGTACCTCAAGTTCCTCATACTCCAGATTCTGTAGATGGCAGCTTCTTCAACGCCTACGTGGGGGGCGAATTCAAGGACCCGGTTGGGACTCTCGTCGCGAACGGCGAGTTTGTACATAAGGACGCCACGGGTGCTGTTGACGTCCGGTGTTCGCTCGGGGCGGAAGGCAACAAAGGTGGAGCATGCTAGGTTCTCGCAAATGAGGCTGGAAAACGGGTTGCACATATTTGGCGGTCGTGGTAGGATTGTGTTGGGTGTGAAAACGTTTGCAGAAACGTTTCCACAGGCATCGAGCGAGCGACGGCGAGGGAAGGCACTGTGTCGAGTATACATGATGTTGCCCAAGCCGCAGGGGTTTCCATAAGCACAGTCTCAAGGGTGCTGACGAACAGCGCCCCTGTTGCCTCCGAGACGCGCTCCCGCGTTCTCGAAGCGGTCTCCCGAGTGGGGTACAGACCGAACAGGATAGCGCGCGCTTTGAGGCGCGGCACAAGCCAGATGCTCGGGCTCGTCTTGCCCGATATTACCAACCCTTTCTTCACGGAGGTAGCTGCGGGGGTTCAGACCGCCGCCGAGAGGCACGGATACGCCGTCTTCTTGGCCGGGGCGGACGGAAGCCCCAAACGTCAGGCGAAGCTGATTCGAGCTCTTGCCGACAGGCAGGTAGACGGCATGATACTTTGCCCGGTCGACAATGCGGATCCGCTGTTCGACGCTGCAAGCTGCGACGATCACGGCGTGCGGTGCGTCCTGATAGACCGCGGACCAAGACGGTCGGGCAATGACGTAGTGACCTGCGACAACTACGGCGGAAGCCTCCGTCTTACCAGGCACTTGATAGAACTCGGCCACACCAGGCTGGGTTGCATCGCTGGCCCCAAAGGCCTCGGGGTGAGCCAGGATCGGGTTCGAGGGTTCCGCGATGCCATGCGAGAGTTCGGCCTTGCGGCGCCCGAAGGCAGCGTGTATCACGGCTCGTTCTCCGCGGCCGCCGGAGAGGAAGGCGCGGCTTCGATCCTGAGGGTCCATCCGGACACCACCGCTCTGTTCTGTCTGAGCGATTGGACCGCCCTGGGGGCGCTCGCGTACCTATCGAAGCACAGCATTCCTGTGCCTGGGCAGGTGTCGGTTGCCGGATTCGATAACATCCATATGTCGTCCTTGGTGCACCCGGCGCTCACAACAGTCGATCAACCTAAGCGTGAGATGGGGCAGGCCGCGGTCAGGCTCCTTCTCGAGCGCATCTCCGGCCGACGCGAGGCCCCCAAAGCGATCACCCTTCCAAGCACGGTCATACTGCGGGACTCAACAGGGCCTCCGCCTGTGAGCTAGTACTTTCGCCGCGCTTCGCGCTCAGGCCGGGACGGCGGGCACAGAAGGCCGCCCGGCATCGGGGGTGATGAGCAGTGACCGAGGAATGCGAGACTGAGGCTTCCCAACGGACGGTCACGTCGGACACGGCCCCGGAGTCGCAGTTCGCCCTCTGCATGTCCGGGATCGTCAAGTCCTTCCCCGGTGTCCTCGCTCTCGACCATGTCGACCTCACCGTGGGGCACTGCCAGATCCATGCGTTGGTGGGAGAGAACGGCGCCGGGAAATCCACGCTCATGAAAACGCTCGGCGGCATAATCCCACCCGATGCCGGGGAGATTCGTCTGTTCGGCAAGGTCGTACAGCCGAGGAGCCCACGGCACGCTCAACGCCTGGGGATCAGCATCATACACCAGGAGTTCAACCTCATTCCTGCTCTATCCGCCGCAGAGAACATCTTCTTCGGAGACCTGCCCCGCGGGTCTCTGCCTTTCAGTGTCAACTGGCGCGAATGCGTCCGCCGCGCAGAGCTGCTGCTCTCCTCATTGGGCGGGAGATTCCTAGCGACCACTCCAGTCCGCAAGCTGCGTGTCTCAGAGCGGCAGATTGTGGAGATTGCCCGGGCGCTCTCCTATAGAACCCGGATACTTGTTATGGACGAACCCACGGCTGCGCTCA